>JAVBYA010000499.1 GCA_030824295.1 Bacteroidota bacterium | reverse complement strand
CGGTTCGGCGGATTGATGAGTTCGGTGAACGTGTTCGACCAGCGCTCCATCGATGCGGTCGTCACACCTGCGGCAGCAAACGGCCTGGGATATATCGCCAAACGTCCCATCGGCAACGCACCGTGGCGTTTTGCAGAACAACCGCACGGCAATTATTGCGAGGAATACTGGAAACGCATGAAGACGATGAAGCTGGAGTTCGGAGAGGAATGGCTCTCCGTTGCGCTGCGGTTCGCCGCGTTCACACCCGGCATCACATCATCCATCGTCGGAACGACGAACCTTGAACATCTGCAGAAGAACATCGACATTGTACAGCGCGGTCCGCTGCCGGACGATCTCGTCCATTCACTGCGGCACGCATTCTCCACACACGATCACCAATGGAACGGACAGGTGTGACCATGGAATCCCTGAAGCATCTCTTAGAAAAGAACCGCCAATGGGCCGCTGAGCGGACCGCACAGCAGAGCGACTTCTTCCAGCGGCTGGCAAACATTCAAAAACCCCAGTACCTCTGGATAGGGTGTGCGGACAGCCGGGTACCCGCCAACGAGATCGTGGCGTTGGACCCGGGCGAACTGTTCGTTCACCGCAATGTGGCCAACGTCGTTGTCCATACCGACCTGAACTGTCTTTCGGTGATCCAATTTGCTGTGGACGTGCTGAAAGTGGAACATATCATGGTCGTTGGGCATTACGGCTGCGGAGGTGTCCGTTCCGCTCTATTGAACAGCCGGCACGGTCTGATCGACAACTGGCTGCGGCACATCCAGGATGTGAACCAGAAGTACCGCAGCATCGTACAGGCGGCCGGTAATGTCGAACAGCAGGTGGACCGGCTCTGCGAACTGAACGTGATCGAACAGGCGCTGAACGTCTGTGAAACGACCATCGTCCAGGATGCCTGGGCGCGCAAACAGCCGCTGCAGGTGCACGGTTGGGTCTACGGACTGAAGGATGGAATCATCCAGGACCTGAAGATCACCATGGACTCCCCGGAGGACATGCGCGGGATCTATGAGAGAGCCGTGCAGCATCTCACTATCCCAAAGAATCCCAATGGATAAGGTGAGCCTTCGGGAGAAGTTCGCTCTGATCGGAGAACACTGGCGGCCGAAGGTCGTCGGTTCGCTGAACGGTCAGGAAGTGAAACTGGTGAAGTTCAAAGGGGAATTCGTATGGCATCATCACGACACGGAGGATGAGCTGTTCCTCTGCATCGATGGTTCCATGACCGTGGAATTCCGCGACCGGTCCGTGATGCTTGCGCCGGGGGAATTCATCATCGTCCCGCACGGCGTGGAGCACCGTACGCTTGCAGCCGAAGAAGCGTCCGTGCTCATCTTCGAACCTGCTGCAACGAAGAATACCGGAAATGTCACGCACGACACGCTCACCGCGCCGAACGGCGTCCGTCTCTGACCCACGCTCCGTTTTGCGGTTCCAACTTTCCTGTGTATATTGAGAAAAATCCTTTTGAGGAACCGATGCATCGAGAGATCCACCAGTGGCACAGTCCCAGCCTGAATAAATCCATGGAGATCGCCGTCTACGGCCATTACGGTCCGGCGCTCCTCATGTTCCCTACCGCAGCGGCCGATTTCCTCGAATACGAGCGGTTCCAGCTGATCGATGCCATCGCACCGTTCATCAACGAAGGGAAACTGAAGGCCTTCTCCATCAACAGCATCAACAGCGAGAGCTGGATGAACCATTCGATGCTGCCGCACCATAAGGGGATCCGGCATCAGCAGTACAACGATTATGTGATCAACGAAGTCGTACCGTTCATCCACGATCACAATAACGGACTCACCCCCGTCATCACCACCGGCGCTTCGCTGGGAGCGCTGCATGCGCTGAACCTCTTCTTCCGCAGACCGGACATCTTCAGCGGGACCATCGCAATGAGCGGGGATTACAATCTTCAGACGTACACCAAAGGGCATTACGACGATAACGTCTTCTTCAATTCACCCGAGCAGTACCTGCCGGGCGTGACCGATCATGATTATCTGGAGCAGATGCGGAGAGGGAAGATCGTCATTGCAACAGGACAGGGGAATTTCGAGAACCCTGATGCTTCGCGGAGATTATCCAGCATCCTGCATGCAAAGTCCATCCCCCACTGGCTGGATGTGTGGGGACACGATATGCCGCATGACTGGCCGACGTGGCGGGCGATGTTACCGTATTTCCTGCAAAAAGTGTAACAAACAACGATCAATTATCGAGATC
This sequence comes from Bacteroidota bacterium, assembly GCA_030824295.1. GTDB lineage: Bacteria > Bacteroidota > Ignavibacteria > UBA10030 > UBA8401 > UBA8401. The sequence continues at coordinate 13,507 of JAVBYA010000499.1, read as the reverse complement.
ACAAGATTATCATAAACATTAAAAGGTTTGTTGAGTGATCCCATTGGCTTCACCAATGACCGATCACAAACATCTTGATAATCTTGTAATCTTGATAATCTTGTAATCTATCGTGCTCTAAATCGTAATTCTTCCTTCCGTCATCATCACCGCACTCCCTCCCACGCGCACTGCCGTCACGGCACCGTTGGATTTGTCCGCTTCAATATAGAGCAGACTTGGACGCCCCATCTCGCATCCCTGTTCGATGCTCCACTGCAGCGTTCCGCTCGTCATCGCATCCCGCACGGCAAGATATCCGGAGAATGCCGCCGCCGCACTGCCGGTGGCCGGGTCCTCCGGAATTCCGAGCAGCGGTGCGAACATACGTGCATGGAAATGGAATCCCTTTCTCTCGCACTCATCCGTAAAGACGAAGATCTCCTTCAGTCCCATCGCTTCCATCTTCGATACATTGATGCGGATCCGTCCGATGGCAGATAGTCCTTTCACCGCAACGAAGAGAAAGGGGAAACCGACTGAGACAAAACGTACCGGATACCGGGCATCTTCGAGTTCGGGACGCGACAGGGTGAGCATCTCTGCAATATCATCCGCAGAAGGGACACTATCATTGAACTCCGGCAGTTTTGCCGCGGTCAATTGGGCGAACGACGGCGTTCCGTTGATGCTGCGGATCGTTACCGGAACCGGACCGACTTTCTCTTCGAACACAATGCGTGTTTCTTCTCCGGTCAACGGAATATCACCCAGAGTTGCAAGGACGACCGCCGTACCGACCGTCGGATGTCCGGCAAACGGCAACTCGCTTCCCGGTGTGAAGATGCGTACCCGTTTGGTGTGTGCCGGATCGTCCGGCGGATAGACGAACGTGGTCTCGGAGAAATTGAATTCCCGCGTGATCTTCGGCAGCAGATCCTCCGGAATGCCGCGCGCATCCGGAAACACAGCGAGCTGATTCCCGCCGAACGGCGTATCGGTGAAGACATCGCAGGTATAGAATTGACAGGTCATAGCATGCTCCCGGAGGTCATTGTGTTACAGGCAGACGGACAATGCTCAACAGAGGGAAGTGATCGGACGGTACGCGTCCGTGATACGAATCGGTCAGCACGGCATGGGAGCGGACGGTGATACCGCTGCTGACAAAGATATAGTCGATCGGCTCTTTCGCGTACTCGCTGATGCTGAATCCGTTGAAGGTGCCGCGCGGACCGTACGGCGGCAGCTCTGCACCGGTGTACGCATCCTTCATCACCCGGCGGTTGGTTACAGCTATGATGGTCCCGTACGGATCATCGGCCGGACCGGAGTTGAAGTCCCCGGTGATGATCACCGGAAGTATGCCGGTCCGCGCGTTCACAGAATCCATCAGCAGTTTCGCACTCTCCCGGCGCGCTGTCACTCCGCTGTTATCCAGATGCGTGTTATAGAAATAGAAGACCTCTCCGCTGTTCCTGGATCGGAACCTTCCCCACGTCACCACCCGATTGTACGATGCATCCCAGCCGCGGCCGGGTTTCCACGGCTGCGGCGAGCACCAGAACGTTGCATTCTCCATCAGTTCGACCGCTTCTTTCCGGTACAGGATCGCCATGAATTCCCCCGCATCCTTCCCGTCATCCCGGCCGACACCGACCCACGCGTATTCCGGCAGCAACGCTGCGATCGCATCCAGCTGATGCCGCTGCGCCTCCTGCAGTCCGACGATGTCCGGCGCATGATAACGGATGAGCGCGGTGAGCATCTCCTTCCGGTTGGGCCAGGCGTTCACACCGTCACTCGCCAGGTCCAGCCGGATATTGTACGACATAACGGACAACGTCTGTGCGGAGACTGCTGCGGACAGAAACAATAACACTGCAAACACATGGTTCGATCTCATAACATCCTTTCCAAATACAATTGCGGTCACGGAACCCGGGTGCCGGACAATGTGCGGAAATATTCCTCCAGCCGCTCCGTACCGTAGACCGGAACGACGGCATCTGCCGTGCTGACAGCAGCGCCGAAGGCAAGAAGCGCGTGGATCCTGGGATTGATAATCCGCAACGGAGCGGTCATTGTTCTGAACAGTGCCGGCGGTACGGACGTGATCGACGGCGCACGTCCGGCAACGGTGAATGCCAGCTCCACGATCTGCCGGCGGGTGAAGACCTCCGGACCGCCTGCCTGCACCATCGTTTCCATCCTGTCCACAGCAGCAACGCATGCCTGCGCCACTTCCCGCTCGTGCACCGGATTGGTCCGGCTGCTGCCGTCACCGATGATGAACCCTCTCCCCTGCTGCGCCATCACAAAGATCTCCGCAAGGAATGTGAAGAACCCGGCAGGACGGACCACGCTGTACGCCATTCCCGATGCGGCCAACCGCTGCTCGAACTGACGGTGCGCACGGACGTACTCCGTTGCTTCATACGGTCCTTCGCCGGCAACAGAAACGTAGACGAACTTCCGCACGCCTGCCCTCTGCGCTTCCTGCAGCAGAGCACTGTTCCCGTTCAGATCCACCGCGGTGAAGGACGATCTGTCGAAGAATCGCTTCATGCTCATCGACGCACCGGCGCACGAGATGATCGCGTCGATGCCGTCACAGATACCGCGGAGCGATTCGGGACGTGTAAGATCGGCAAGAACCTTTTCGGTCTGAACACCGGCAGTTCCCGCAGAGAGTGTATTGGATGATCTGTGCAGGACGCGCACCTTTGCACCGGAGTTCAGCAGCTGCTGTACAACCGACCGTCCTAACGCACCGGAAGCACCGGCCACAAGAATGTGTTTCATGGTCTTTTCCTGAGAAGCGGGATCCGGGGATCGATCCCGGAGAATGTGTTCAAGATCTTATGTGCATTCAGATCGAAGAGAGCGGATGAGAGGAAATACAGGAATCCCGCAGCCATCAGCGTCTGCGGCTCATCGATCCAGAGTCCGCTTCCCCGCGTAGCAAGCATCGCCCGGACCCCTTCGGTCCAGCCGAACGCCGGAAGCGGGACCAGAACGGTCAGCAATACGGCAGCAAAGAAGCTGAGCAGGCTCCAGACCCACGATGCCATCAGTACTCCGAGCCGGGCATTGGATTCCTCGCCGCCGGTCAGGATGGTCAACAGCCGGTTGAGGATGAGGATCCAGAACGCCGCCAAGGGCCACCACTCACCGTTCTCGGCGGAAAGTGCATAGACGAAGATGGAGTAGAAACATCCGAGCGCGATGACCCAGAGTGTTTTCTTCACCGGTCCGTTGTCGGCGAACAGCGCCCATCCCATGAATGCCGCGGAATGGATCGTCACGAATTCCAGCATCATCACCGTCATACTGTACCGCAGCATGTTGTCGCCGAGTGCCGTCGGGGCGATCCAGGTGACGAAGAATGCGAGCGACATGATGATGTTCGGCATGGAGGACGCTCCATGCCGGATCCCTGTCGGTAGAAAAGGTGTATTCATCGTTGGGAGAAAATTGTGACCATGAAGCGGTGTGCCGATCCGCTGCTGCTGTTGATAGTAGCAAAAGAATCGGGCAATTTCAACGGAGCGGGGGGATGGTCAGAGCAGGTCCTTCAATTTATCGTACCCGGTGCGGCTGACCGGAAGCTGCGTGGCATCCTTCAGCACTGCCACACGGGAATCCTTCGCATAGAGTTCGATCTTCGCCAGCCGCTCGATGTTAAGGATGTACGAACGGTGGATGCGGACGAACCGCCGCGGGTCGAGCTGTGTTTCCAGCGCGGAGAGGCGCTGCATCTTCAGATGCGACTTCCCTTCGGCGCGGACAGCGATGTAATCATCCTGCGCTTCGATATAATCGATCTTCTCCGCGGGGATGATGAGCACCTTGCTCCCTTCCTTGATGAGGAGCCGCTCCAGCGGCTGCTGCGCGGAGACCGCTTCTTCCGCCGCTGCTTTCACCGGCGGCGGGGGTGCTGCTGCAGCGAGGCGCTGCTGCACATGCTCCAACGCTTCCAGGAAGCGTTCCTGGGTGTACGGTTTGAGCAGATAGTCCACCGCGTGGACGTTGAACGCCTGCACTGCATACTGGTCGAATGCCGTTACGAACACGACCGCCGGCGGTGTTTCAAGCAGTTCGATCACTTCGAATCCGCTCAGTTTCGGCATCTGAATATCAAGGAACATCAGGTCCGGCTTCAGTTCCGCCACCGCTTTCACCGCTTCGAACCCGTTCGCACATTCCGCCACGACCGTCACCTCCGGCCGGGCGGCAAGGTATTCGCGGATGATGCTCCGCGCCAGCATTTCGTCATCCACGATGATCGCCGTGATGGTCGCTCTGGTCATGACCTATGCTCCAATGGTAAAAAGAGGACCGCCTGGAACACCCCGTCCGCAGAACCGGTCCTCAGGTCCCCGTTGTTCCCGTACAATGCCCGCAGCCGCTGCCGGACGATCTCCACTCCCATTCCCGCCCCTTTTTTCTTGGGTGCGTCACCGTCCACAGGATTCTCCACTGTAACGAAGAGCCGGCCGTTCTTCAGCTGCGCGTTGACGCTGATGGTCCCGCCGGTGAGACTGTCCGCAATGCCGTGTTTGATGGCGTTCTCCGCCAGCGGCTGAAGGATGAGCGGAGGAACAGCGGCCTCATCCGCACCCGGCTGCGCGGTGATGGAGACGGCAAGTCGTTCCCCGAACCGGATCCGTTCGATAGCGAGATAATCGTTCAGCAGCGAGAGCTCTTCCCGGAGCGGGATGTTCTCCTTGGCACCGTACGACAAACTCTTCCGGAAGAAATCGGCCAGCATGGTCGTCATGGTCCGCGCCATGCGCGGGTCCGATGCGGTGAGCGCACTGATGGAATTGAGACTGTTGAAAAGGAAGTGCGGATCGATCTGCATCCGCAGCGCCTTCAGCTCCGCATTCTGCGCCAGCAGCCGGGCCTCAAATACATCCCGTTCGGATTCGGTGCTCTGTTCGAATGCCGAGACCAGGTACGCAACGGCCAGAGAGATCACGAAGAACGGGACGCCGGTGATGAAAATGATGAGCAGGGACTGGGCCGTGGAGAACGGAGAGAGGGATACGTCAAAGAGGTCCGCCGCGAGCGTGATCATTCCCCATCCGATGGCGGCCCAGAGAGCGCTGACGATGACCGCGGACATCGCCGCAACGGAGAGCACCACCATGATCGGCGTCTTCACCAGCGGGAAGGCACGGCTGAGGTACCAGGAGGTGAGATTGATCTCCCCGTAGATCAGCAGCAGCGGTACTGCTGCGAGGAGTGCGACCGCTACCGGAATGGTCTGGAGCGATGACAGCAGGAACGCCGCCAGGACACCGACGGCGCTCCAGATGGAGAGATACAACAGATGCTTCTTTCTATCCGAGAGGATGGGATGCATGCCGCGTCAATTCTTCACTTCGATGCCGCCCATGATGATGGTCCCGGTGAGCACCAGCCGTTTGCCGGTGCCGTCCTTCGCCGGATATGACCGGTCCTCCACCCCTCCCATGATCGGCGTTGTCTCGACCACGACGGTCCATCCCGTCGGGATCCGGAGTTCGAGTCCTCCCATGATGATGTTCACATCGATCACGACCTGGCTCCCCTTCATCTCCGCATCGCGCAGATCGACCTCGCACCCACCCATCAATGCGGAGAGTTCTCCTCCGCGGAAATCCTTCGATGTGATGATCCGTTTCACGCCGCTCATGAGCGCCGTGTTCCGGATGTAGGAGTTGCCGTCCTCAGCGGATGGAAATGGCGGTTGAGAGGAGAACTCGGTTTTCATCTGGAACCGGCTGCGAGAACCGCGCAGGAAGTTCACACCGACGATGATCAGGATGACCGGCCACCAGTCCCAGATGCGGAAGTTGATGATATCCATCCTGTCCAACAGCATCAATGCACCGACGGCGATGAAGATCCATCCGAAGATCTGTCCGGAACGGTTCGTGGACTGCGCTGCTTTGGAGACGCCGAACACGATCAGCAATGTGGGCCAGAAATAGAGCACTGTTCCCGCATCGATGATCTGGAGATTATCCAGCATGAAGATGATGCCGACGGCGATGATGAGGATGCCGAAGACGAACTGCGATGAGAGGAACGACATATTTTTGTTATTCATGACCATTCTCCTTGAGCGAACGACGATGGTGTTTCCAATACGATTCCCACAGCATGCTGACGCCGACCGCAACGAGCATCGCGGGCCAGGTCTCACGGAAGCTCAGATCGTATACGTGATAGATCGACACATAGAGCCACGCACCCAGGAAGATCCACCAGACACCGCCGCCGATCTGCTGCAGATGCGTGATACCGAAGAACTTGCTGATGCCGACCACCACGAAGATGAGCGGCCAGAGATGCCACACCGACCGGATCCCGAGGTCCTCCAGATAGAAGACGTCCAAATGCTGCAGCAGCATCACTGTTCCGAACAGCACCAGAAGGATCCCGATGACGGCATCCTGCACTCTATTATCATTGCGACACGTGGTTTCCATACGCCTATTCCTTTCCGTTCAATTAATCATGATTGAACTTACTGGAATTTCAGCGATTTGTTGGGCTTTTTTCGGTGAACAGCGGCCGGGACTCGGCGAATGCCGCAGAACAGAACAGCCGGACATTGCGGTCCGGCTGCCGGTGTTCTGCTGAGCAGAATGATTATTTCGTTCCGCCGTTCAGCAGCATTTCGAACTGCAGTTCCATCTTCTGTTCCATCTCTTCGCCGCCGCTGAAGCCGACGTCTTTGAAGCGGATGATCCCTTCCTTATCCACGATGAACTTCGTCGGGATCCCCTCCACGCCGTACTGCTTCACCACATCCGTATCGAACAGCACGGGGAATGTATATTCGTTCTTCTGCAGGAAGTCCTTCACATGTTTCTCGCGGTCCTGCGGTGCGACCCGCTCCCAGGTGTTCAGCGCAAGGATCATGACATTCGGATCATCTTTGTACCGGTCGTACACTTTCTGCAGATGCGGGAACGACGCAAGGCACGGACCGCACCACGTCGCCCAGAAGTCCACGACGACGACCTTTCCTTTCAGCGACGACAGTTTCACCGGCGTACCGGTAACGGACATCAGTTCGAAATCGGGTGCCGGCTGTGCGATCATCTCCTTCTGTACCTTCTTCCGGAGCTCGGCGACCATCATTGTCTTCGCAGCGGCGACCACGGAATCGAACCCGGCATCGGAACCGCGCAGCGATGCGTAGGCAGTACGGTACAATCCGACGAGGATGGCATTCGCCTTCCCTTTGATGATCACCGAATTCGAGAGCTCTTCCGCTTTCTTGTATTTCTTGTTGGCCACATAGCATTCCACCAGCCGCGCATTGTTGTCCTGATCGTCCTGCTGCATCAGCGCGTTGGATTCCTCCATCACCGGTTCCGCTTCGGCCGACCGGCCGAGCTTCATGAGTCCTTCGCCGTACGTATCGGCGATCATGCCGCGCTGATAGGCAGCATTCTCTTTCCACGCATCCCGCGTCATCGAAATGAATTCCAGCGACGTTCGTACATCACCGGCAACGGTCCGGTCCAATCCCGCTTTCGCCAGTTCCGTTCCTGCTAAGATCTGCTCTCCGCCGGAGATCAGCGCATAGGCGGCGCTGTTGTAATAGTTCGGCGAGACATCCGGATACCGTTTCAGGAAGGCGATGACCTGCGGAACATCCTTCACACGCATGAAAGCGGAGAGGATGAGCGGTTCCAAACCGCGTCGAACCGTGAAGTTCAGCGCAAATTCCGCAGCCATCGCTGCGCGCTGTTTCTGTTCCGTAGTGCTCATCAGTTCCTGGATCTCTTTCTGCTCGGCGATGGGCCCGCGCGGATTCTTCGCGATCCATACCGCTTCGATCTTCTCCCCTTCTTCGGATTGATCGGTCATGGCGAACGCACTCAGCAGGTCCCGGACCGCTTTCTCGTTGTTCTTTACTTTCGCATAGAGTCCTTTCAATTCCTTTGCGATCCGCTTATTGGTCTTATCGCTTGGATCAATCCTGCTGTCCAGGATCCACTGCATACCATATGCCCTCCAGTTGCCCGGATAGAGCGTGCGTTCGTTCTTCAGTGCCGCCAGGGCCGCGGCAGTGTCCGGACGGTTCTTGAATCCATAGAAATTCTTCTGCAGACTCAGCACTGCATGCTGCACATTCGCGTTCTCCACCGGCTTCCCGTTCTTCCCGTACAGCATCACTTTCCACGAGCTGCCGTTGTTATCATCCGTCTTGCTGCCGGAATCGAAACGGAGAGAGAAACTGACCGCGCGTTCTTCTTCGACGGCGAACGATGCCTTCCAAAGCGCGTCCACTTTCTGCATCTTCACTTCGAGCGGCACCGGCGCATCATCCGTACGGGAGAAGAGCATCACCGCATAGAGTTCGGCCGCATCCGTATGCACCGCACCGGGAGCGGACGGGTCGTAGGTGACGGTGACGATGTCTCCGTATTTGGGTTTCTTCGGTGATACCGCGGCAAGGTCACCGGCAGTGAGAGAAGACATCAAGAGTACTGTCAGCAGCAGAGAGATGATCGATCGTTTCATCGGGAATGTCCTTTGGAAAGATTGAAGGATGATGCTGATATAATAGCGGATGATGACCGTACAAGCAATGGAAAATCAGGCGAGGCGGCGGAGCCCCTGCCGGCATAACGGGGAATTCCGCTGCTGCGCTTCTTCGAAACGCTTCCTATTCCGCTCCGGGACCCGCGTCTGCGGATGCCAGAGATGGTACTGCACCGCCAGATTCCGAAGCGATTTCCCGGTGATGCCGTTCAGATTCAGACGGAAGAAGATGTCCGTGTCCTCACCGAAACCAGGACCGTCGTACGCCTCATCGAATCCGTTCACATCCGCCAGGTGCTGCCGGAACGTGGAGAAATTGCTCCCGAGCATGCCGCTGTTCTTCTCCACAAAGGAACGGAGGAGCGGACTGGTGATGCGGATGCCGTGCTCCAGCCGGACGGATGAACCGGACAGACCGTCCATGAGATCGGCGAAGGAATACCGTTCGTATGCACCGGAATGGATCGCATCCATCGTGAGCCGTTTCGCCCAGCGCTTCCCGTGCTCCACGCGACGGCCGAGAAGGATCCTGCCCGATTCACGGTTCTCGAAATGGTCCTGCAGAAAATGTTCTCCGGGAATACAGTCACCGTCGATGAAGACCATATACTCGCTCGCGGCCTCGGTGATGGCATAATTGAGCATCGTGTTCTTGCGCCACCCTTTGTCCGCATGCCACAGATGCCGGATGGGGAACGGATAAAGCTTCTTCGCATCGTTCACCACATCGGCAATATGCCGGCCGGAACCGTCGTCCGCCACGATCACTTCGAATGACGTGAAGGTCTGACGGGAGAGCGCTGCGAAGATGTACCGCAGCGCAACGGCATTATTATAGACGGCGATAACGAGCGTCAGTGATGGTGTCGGCATAAAGATATCAGGACAATGGAATGATCCGTGTAGCTACAGCGTCGATGAACGCCCGGTCGTGCTCGGCGAACAGCATTGTAGGACGAAGTTCGCTGATCATTTGCTCGATGGACTCCTTGGATTCGATATCAATATAATTGACCGGTTCATCCCAAACAAGCAGATGGTGCGGAATACAGAACGAGCGGCAGAGGTCCACTTTCTTCCTCTCCCCTTCGCTGAATGTCTCCAGCGGACGGTCAAAGATCTCCCCCTGGACGGAGATGGTCCCCATGGCACTGCGGAACAGTGTCTCATCGATCCCTTCGCTCCGCAAATGGTGCCGCAGCATCCCGCTGTTCCACCGCGGTATCTGATACCCGCTCACGATGGTCACAACAGCCGGAACATGCCGGCGCCCGGCGCTGAGCGGCATCGTACCGCGGACAACGTTCAGCAGTGTACTCTTTCCGCTGCCGTTCGGTCCGGTCACCGCCACCCGTTCCCCCCGCCGCACCGTCAACGAACAGCGCGGGAAGATGCTCCGTCCGTCAACACGAACTTCAGCATCCTCCAGCACCGCGAGCAGTTCCGGCGCATCGTCCCGCTGATGCAGCCGGAGCGGACGGATCGTCTCGGCGTTCAGCAGCAGGGAACGCTGTTCCTCCAGTCGTTCGTCGATGCGCCGTTCCGCGTTCAATGCACGCTTCATGATCTTCGCCGCTTTATGGCTGATGAAACCTTTGTCGAACGCACCGATCTTCTCCCGTTCCGCCGCCATGCTCCATGAACGGCGCCGCTCCGCTTCGGCCTCCAGCAGCGCCACCTCTCTCCGGATGGTTTCGTTCCGTGCCTCCTCCGCTTTCTGCTCCAGGGCCATCTGTTCGCGCCAGCGGGAGTAATTTCCCTGCAGCACGCGGACATCCGCTTTGTTGATCGCTGCAATGTGGTCACAGCATCTGTCCAGCAGCGCACGGTCGTGCGAAGCGATGATGAATCCGGATTTCTTTGCAAGATACTCTCCGAGCAGCGCACGGCCGTCCATATCCAGATGGTTCGTCGGTTCATCCAGCAGCGGGAAGACGGAACTGTCGGCAAAGAGCGGAACGATACACGCCCTGGTCCGTTCCCCGCCGCTCAGCGTTCCGAACGGACGGCGGAGCAATGCGGGGGAAAGTCCAAGACCGGCCGCCTCGCGTTCGATCACCGCATCGATGCGGAATCCGCCGTGGTCCGTGTACCGTTCGAACAATGCATGGTAGCGCAGAAGGGACGCTTCATCCGCTGCCGCCAGCAGCTGCTCCATCTGCCGCTCCCACTGCTCGAACGGGGCGATCGCTGCTTTGATCACGGAATGGACCGTGTTCGAATCGTCCCCGACCGCATAAGGAAAAAGCCTCGTCCGGAGCGGACGTCGAACTTCACCGGAATCCGGAATGAGTGAACCGTGCAGCAGCTGCAGCAGCGTCGATTTTCCGCGACCGTTCCGTCCGACCAGACCGGTCCGCCAGTGACTGTTCAAGGAAAGAGTGAGTTGTGAAAAGAGCGGGTCCGTTGACCCGGGATGCCGGAATCCGGCATTGGATAGAACGAATGATGGCATATTTCCTCCGTAAAATGATACAACCTTGCGAAGGTTACTTCGCAAATGAAATTCAACCTTCGCAAGGTTTCCGATCATATCAAAGGTGACCGTCACCGTAATACACAACGGCGACGCGCACGGTGCATCACTGTGATCGGCGATTGATTGTCAGGTAGAGGGATTATGGATGAACGAACAAAGAGGAGGGTATGGTGCTGCCGGAGTGTAACCGCTTTGTTCGTTGTTATGCGGAGGTTTTCATCGTTCGGAGTATTGGTGGAACAATGGCCTTCTTGGTGAAGGACCGTTACAAATATAATGGATCAAGGGGAATTTACCAAATGTCACAGTCGGACGGGATGGTATCCCGTCCGACATTCATTCTGCGTCCATTTGTGGAATCTGCGGGAACGCTCTTTGCATTTCTTGCGCATCGACCTTGAATAATGTGTCGTGCTCGTTGGACGGGATGCCATCCCGTCATTCATATTTTCTGCGTCATCTGCGGGACTGCTCTTCTCCCTTCATGCGCGGGATAACGGCAGTTCTCTGACCATGAACACATTGAACTCCGTTGCCGTGTACTCCCCGAACGGACCGCACCAGGTGAACCCGTTGCGCAGATAGAAGTGATGCGCTGCGGTGAACGCCGGACCGGTGCCGGTCTCGAGATAGATCCGCCGATAGTTCCGCTCCAGAGCGGTGCGGACGATCCGGTCAAGAAGCGCCTGGCCGACTCCCCGACGAAGGAATGCACTGCGGGTCCGCATCGATTTCACTTCACCGGTCGCTGCATCCAGTTCCTTGAGTGCACCGCAGCCGCAGAGCTGCGCATCCATCCACGCGGTCCAGAACGTGATCTCCGGCCGGCGCAGTCCTTCGATCGCCAGCGCATGTACTTGTCCGGCCGGTGTGTTCCCCCTCATCCCTTCCAGATGTTCAGCAATAAGGGACTGAACGTCGGAAGAGGAGAGGTCATCAATGCGGAGTGTGAAGCTCATACAGAGAATAATGTTAGAATGATGATAGTTTCAATCCGTATCGTTGTACTCATCGGCTTACCGATAGTGGGTTCAAACTGCTCGAATTTCAACTTGTGCGACCGACTCTGGAGAGTCGGTCAACGTAAGTATTTGAAGGAGTTATGTATTTCTTATTGGTGTTTGTCATCCCTTCGTTGCGGCTTTGCGACTTTGCGTGAGTGCTTGTTTGGACGGATTACCACCCCTCTCTACAATTATTTCTCTGTGGTCTTTGCGTGCTCTGCGGTGAAGAAATAATCAAAAATCGCTACTTCCGGAATCGAGCCTATTCGCATAGGCAAAATGGATGTGCCTACACCACGAGAAACATAAAGACTGTGTTGTTCTTTTTTATACCATCCCTTTATGTATCCGCCCGAACCCTCTGGAACAAAGGGTGTAATTCCAAGAATGTTAATTTGCCCCCCATGAGTATGACCCGAAAAGATGTTTGCAAAGGAAAAATTACTCAACTCAACTTCTTTATGAATCTCTAACTGCATTGGTCTGTTATTTCTAAGATAAAAGATCCTATCGAGATGCTGGGGACAATGCGCCAATAAGAAATGGTCCTTATGAGGCCTTGCGTCTTTTAACGCAAATAAAGGACTTGGTATGCCGCTAATAAGATCATCCAAACCCGTCAATAAAATTGATTGATCCTTATGAACAATCGTTATGGATCTGTTTACCAGCAAATCGCAGTTCCATTTTGAATAGAGTTCTCCGAGCGCAGGCACCGAGACATTCCCCCAGTGTTCCCAATTTCCTAAAATAGCATACTTAGGAAGGCTTGTCGGCAACATACTCATAAAATCATCGAGCGCCTGAAAATGATCGTTCGAATCGATGCTATCCCCGGTAATAACAATGAAATCTAACTTTTCTTTGGATAGTTGCAGTCCAATGCTTTCATGAATGCGTGATGTTCTTTTAATGTGTAGATCGGTGATCTGAGCAAAAGATATTTTATCATCCGATGTATCATTTATCGTGTGATAGGTAAATTCAACCATGTCGGGCTCAACGAGAGTCGAGTACCCTGCCAGCCCTCCTGCTATTGATATACCTGTCGCCGTAATGAATTTCCGTCTATTGAGAATCATCGGTAGGATTATTTGATCACGTTGGTTGATCTCGATGGCGCGGTTATCATAAACAAATGTCTGATTATAGCTTTACCGGTTGTTTCACAAACCGAAGAATTACGAACGCTTTTCCCGACGGGAGCGGTTCGACGGAGCGCTTGTGGAGTGTCAATGAAAGCCCCGTTGCCTGATCGATCAGCCGCTCCGGATCCACAAAATGGAACACACTCTCCAGCGCAAGCAGCCGGGTGTATGGGGACGGCGTTACTGCCGGGACTGTATCCGACGGCAGTTGAATGATCACACTGAGTGTTCCGCCGGGTGTGAGCGAGCGGACGATCGCAGGAAGAAGGGATGGCCAGTCGATATACTCGAAGATCAGCGCAGCATGGATAAGGTCATACGATTCCAGCCGGAACGGGAACTCC
>JAVBYA010000103.1 GCA_030824295.1 Bacteroidota bacterium | reverse complement strand
TGACAAAAATCTATAATATCATTAAATATGTTATATTGTCATTTGGGAAGTATGCTACAGAGAGTATTTTTTGTTAAAGGGTCTGTAAAAAATGGTCTCGATAAAACGCAAATTTCAAGTGTCATTTTTAGCATGTTTTGCATCTCTTTTTTGGAGTGGGTGTAAAATCGATTCTATTGCTGATGATGGTGACAAAGTTATTATTCCTATAGAAAATTTTCGAACACTCGATACTGAACCGGCTTGGTCCCCTGATGGTAAATCTATTGCCTTTGTTCACGTCCCTCGAGATAGTGCAGAACGACACCAAGGACCTACAGGAATTTGGATATTGGATCTAGAAACTATGAGAACAACATTTCTTACTGTTGGCTCGCAACCTGATTGGTCTCACGATGGAAAAAATATTGTATTTGAAAGGGGTGCAGAGATTATTGTTGTTGATATCAAAACTAAACAAGAGACGCAATTGACAACAATGGGTTCATGTTATTATCCCAATTGGTCGTCTGACGGAAAAAAAAATCATTTTTGATGCTGGCTCTCAATATAATGCCGGGACCAATACTATCTGGGTTATGAATTCTGACGGATCGGGTAAAAAAGAAATTAGTCAACCCGGCAAAGGGGAATGGCGCGACCCTGAATGGTCAAAAGACGGAAATCAAATTTTACATATTCGGTATATTGGAGTTGATATCCCTGAGATTTTCTTAATGGATTCTACCGGATCTAATTCAATTCAATTAACGTTCAATTCGTTTGTGGATCGAGACCCCTCATGGTCGGCAGATGGGACAAAAATTGTGTGGGGGTCATATGGCAGCGGGAATGACCCTAAGTCAGGGATCTGGGTGATGGACTCTAACGGAACAAATCAAAAGCAACTTACACATTGGGGTGGGTACCCTTCATGGTCGCCTGATGGGACTCAAATTGTTTATTATCAATCAAATGATGATTCAGCGACCGGAACATTATGGATAATGAATGCTGAAGGTGGAAATCAACATCAATTAACCAAACCATAATTCAGCACGTTTTGATATTAATGTGAGGAATTTCAGACTTTCCACTCAATACCTTTCAGGGGAGTTCTTACTCATAATGTGTTCCTTTCTAGTTTTTTTGCAGTTACAATAATAGCTCTATTCCCCACCTGTCCAACCGCCATCATCATATTAGGTGTTACCGCTAATCCGTCATACTGTCCGTCGGGTAATGCTGCTTCGGGGAATACCTTCCACGAACTCCCGTTGAAACGAGCGCAGATGCCAAAATCACCCACCGTCCAGATATTATTCTCGTGTGTCCCGCGGATCCGTTTTGTAAACTGTGACGGCAATGGAATATTATTCCAAACTCCTTTATTGAACATGTAAACACCCCCTCCGCTTGTATACAGTCTTTTCATTGTGGTGAACCAGATGGAATGTAACCGTTGCTGAGGCGTCCAGTTGATCTGTTCTGTCACTGCACCATTAATCCGTAGCAGCTTTCTCTCTCCCGTTTCATATATGTTCGTAGCAGCAGCGATCACATTTGTGCCGGTTCGGTCTCCCCATACGTCATTAATGGTCACCGTTGTCCCGCTTTCGATCTTTTGCCAGCCGTTTCCATTGTAGGTCACGATAGTACCTGCCCTACCAACAAAGAACATCTTCCCGGTAGAACGCCCCCAAATATTCTGTATAATGCCATCATTAGATGAAAGCACACCCATATCAAAAAGATGGTATTGATTCCATTTCTTTCCATCACCATGAATTGGTACACCATTTGAGAGCCAAATGTCTGAGGGAGAGAACGCAAATATTGAATATATACGTTCAATGATTTCATTTCCTCTATAGGAAACAGTAATTCGGCCAACTTTCCATTCCCTGCCATTCCATTGTGCAAAATTGTATAGGAACGGATCTATTTTCCCCGTTGAGTCTTTTAAGAAGATCTCCCCCACGGCATACGCTAGTGTGTCATTGATAATCGCAACATCATAGAGAATGCTGCTTGCACCATCCCCCAGTGTATCGAACGAGAAAATGTAATTATGGCTTGTCGTATCGAGCGTTGATATCATCACACTCTTACTGGAATCCTTTTTGCTCGAATGATCGGTCCGGAATACTGAATACACATAGCTTGTGTTGAATTGAACGGCAGTATCAACCAGCACCGTCTCCCTGCCGAACAGCGAGCCGGTAAGGATCTGCGCATTATTGCGATAAAGGGAGAATCCTCTGGGCGGGAGTGTATCGCTGATGGAGAGGGTCAGCGATATTTCCGTGAGACCACTGTCCGCTGCGGAAAGGAAGATACTTTGGGCGTATACCGGCGGATCATTGGGCGGAATGACGGGCGGGTCATCCGTGCACTGCAGAGCCAGCAGACCGGACAGGATGAACGCTGCAGTTCGTATGTATCTCATGAACCTCACGGAATGCTCTCTGTGCGTGGAATGGAATTGTCTTGTAATATACTGAGAATACTGTGAGTGTCGGTGAGGAGTCGGTGAGAGTCACCTTTGAGGTGACTCTCTCCTGATCATATGCTTACAATCCGATTGGCAAAGCAGCTAATCAAATGAGGGTCACCTTAGAGGTGACCCTCATCGTCGCAACCGTCATTACTTCACCAGCACCATTCTTTTGACCGACAACGAAGGAGCCGCACCGTTGCGGGGGACCGCCGTCATCCGGCAAAGATAGATGCCCGAAGCGAGTCCGGAACCATCAAAATCACGTTCGTATGTGCCGGGAGAGAGCCGCCCGGAGGTAAGAATGCCGACTTGTTCACCGAGGACGGAGTGAACGGTCAGCGTTACATCACTCTCTGTTGCAACGGCGAACCGCACTGTTGTGACAGGATTGAAAGGATTGGGAAAGTTCTGTTCCAATTGGGACTGCAGAGGCACAGCAGGAGTTCCTTCACCTGCGGACGCGACACCGTAGGTGACTCCGTTGACTATCGCATAAGTGACCGGGAAACTGGTTTGCCAGTCTCCGAATGCCGTGAATCCGAACCCGTCCGCACAGAACACATACCCATCCGAGTCCATCATCCCTTTGATCGAAGTGGAATACCGGAACACTTGCCTCTCCTTGCCGAAGATCGTACTCTTGACCGTACCAAGCGACCGTATCAGCAGCAGACGATTGCCAGATACTGTCAGCATCTCGTAGATATCACCGGCCGGTACATTCGGTGCGAGTACCACCGTCTCCGGTGCTCCGATCCCGTCGTATTGCAGCATCATCCCTTGCTCCTGCCGATAATATCCTTCCCCGAACCCGCCTCCGAATACGGAACCGGTGAAGTGGTAGTACAATTTCCCATTCGGCATCACCACCGATGTATCGATCATCACGCTCCCCATACTGCTCGTCCACCGGTTCCCTATCTGCATCGGCAGTACGAAGGGAGTCGCGGGGATCGGGTGAGTGAGTCGTGAACCGATGATCGCCCCGGTTAGAAAATGGGGGCCACCGCTCACGCTATTCCAATCAAACCAGCACAATCCAATGCTGTCAAAGATCGTAAGGTCATCATCCATCGAACTGCCGAGCCGGTCCACCTTCACAGTGCATGTCCGCCGGGGATGGCCGTACATATCATTGAACTCCTCACTCCCTTTGGTCAGGACCAGAGTGTAGGTGGGACGGTGGATGATGCTCATCGTTTCCTTCACTGCCACCGTGAAATCATACCACAGTTCCTCTTGCTTCGTAGCGAGATTCAGGCGGAACACTTTGCCGCTGTCCACCCGTTCATACCTCGTTTCACCAAGTGATGCGTCGGTCGGCAGCAGGACGATATATTTCGTTCCGGCTGTAGTGGTCGTCTCCTTCACCGCTTTCACCATCTCCTTCCCGAACAGCCACTTGTCCCCCAACGCGAGCGGATAATGAAACGGAGGAGCAACCTGAAGGGCCGAACTGAAGAGTGGGACGGTGAGCATTAAAAAGAGGATCTCATAGACGGAGCAACGGGGTGAACGATAGGTGACCATCTCATTCTCAATGAAGTGCAGAAGGATAATGTGCGGCTATTCTCTGATATCAAATTATGAAATGTTGGAAGGAAAGCAATCCCGCATTCGCGTACGAATATCATAGATCGCAGAACGATACCCTGTGCAATAATGTGCACTATCGCACAACTGTTACCCATCATCGATGGTAAAAACGAAATTCTTCTTGACTAATTGGCGGAATGGCTTTAATTTAATAGATAAAGAAAGAACAAATGAAAACACCCCTGACCGTTCTGATCATTGATGATGAAGCTGCGTTTGCAACCATTCTTGCAATGGAATTGCAATCCGATGGATTATATTCTGTATCCACGGCCGGCTCGGGCGAAGAGGGCATTGAACGGATGAAAGCCGAGCGTTTTGACATCCTTCTGCTGGATTATCATATCGGCACGATGACCGGACTGCAGGTGCTGGAATGGATGCACGAGCAGCAATCCGATACTCCCGTGGTGATGCTGACTGCCGCCGGAACGGAAGAGATCGCCGTCAATGCCATGAAACTCGGTGCCTATGATTATGTCCGGAAAGAACGCCTGGAACTCACCCATCTTCCTATCCTCATCAACGGTGTGTACGAACGCTATCTGTTCCGCCAGGAACTGAAAGCACGGGAACGTGCCCGGATGGAAGAAGAAAAGCATCAGGCAGCGGTCCAGATGTTCCAAACCACCGTCCGCACCATCGCCCATCACGTCAATAATGCCCTGGCTATCATCATGCTACGCTCCTCCTCCTACGAGCGGATGGTCAAAAAGACCCTCGATCCTGAGGCGGCCGGACAGTTCATTCAGCTCATCGCAGACCTGAAAGGTCAAGCCTTGGTCATTGAATCGGTCGTCCGCTCCCTGGTGGAGCTCTCCAACGTTGTGTACACCAACTACGTTACCGACCAGAACATCATTGATATCCGTAAAGAGCTGGAAAAGAACCTGAAAATAATGGAAGACCAGCAGAATATCCCCGCCTGACCCCTTTGTCACCCCGATAAGCACCCGAAAGTAGCATCGCCCTTTTCTTGACATCCGCTCAAACTATTCGTATTTTTTAAAAAAATAGGTCATTTTTCTTCCGTCCCCGAAAACTAGAGAGGTTGTGGATTTCGGGGATGCGAGTTTCTCACGGTTACTATGAACACACTGAACGATCGGGAAAAGACGATACTGCATAACATCGTCCACAGCTACATCCAGACCGCTATTCCGGTCGGGTCCCGGTTCATTGCCAAACGCCGTGATATCGGACTCAGTCCTGCGACCATCCGCAATGTGATGTCCGATCTGGAGTATCTCGGATATCTGGACCATCCGCATACCTCTGCCGGAAGGATACCGACGGACAAAGGGTACCGCTTCTATGTGAACGAATTGATGGAGATCGACCGGCTGAGCGAGACCGAGCAATCCTCCATTCAGACGCAGCTGCACGGGAACATCGAGACGGATGATATCCTGAAGATCGCATCGAAGATCCTCGGCACCATCTCGCATCAGCTCGGCGTCGTCACTGCACCGCAGATGACCTCCGGCATCTTCGAGAAACTGGAACTGCTGCAGATCTCCAGTAACCGTCTGCTCATCATCATCTCCATCCGCTCCGGTCTGGTGAAGACGATCATGATGGAGATCCATTCCGACATCCCGCGTCCAAAGCTGGATGATGTTGCGCGCATCTTGAACGAACGGCTGAGCGGCCTCACGCTGAACGAGATCCGCAGTTCGTTCGCAGAACGGCTCCGCGAATACCGGAACGAGGATTCCGGTCTCATCCGTCTCTTCATTGAGTCGGTCGACAAATTGTTCGACGAGAACCGCAAGGACAAGATCCACATCGGCGGTACAACGAACATCCTCTCGCAGCCGGAATTCGAGAGCGCCAAGAATTTCAAGAGTGTCATCGAACTGATGGACAACGAGGATATCATCATCCATGTGCTCGAGTCCGGCGATGTCAAGACCGGCTCCGCCACCGTCACCATCGGCGAAGAGACGAAGATCGAACACATGAAGGAATTCAGCATCGTCACCAAAACATACAACGTCGGCGAGGTCTCCGGCTCCATCGGCGTGCTCGGTCCGAAACGGATGGAGTATTCCAAGATGATACCGCTGGTGAACTTCGTTGCCACCACTATTTCAGACCTGTTCCAGCGCCGGTCACTCTGACCGGGCAGACCGCAGGTCCTAACACCATCATAACAGACAGATACGCAGTACCTATGACCGAACAGAACACTGAGAACGAACAACAGACGGAATCCCCTGTGACCGACACAGCGGCGCAGAAGAGCGAATTGGAGACGGCGAACGAAACGATCGCATCGCTGAAGGACCAGTTGCTCCGCAAAGCGGCGGAGTTCGAGAACTTCAAACGGCGCGCGGAACAGAACCAGATGTCCTTTGCAAAATATGCCAGCGAGAATGTCATCCTCGGACTGCTCCCCGTGGTGGACGACCTCTCCCGCTCCCTGAAAAGCGGCAGAGAGAAGCTGGAGAACGACCCGTTCTTCAAAGGCGTGGAGCTCATCGTGAACAAGTTCACCAAGCTGCTCGAGAGCCAGGGAGTGAAACCGATCGAATCCGTCGGCAAGGAATTCAATGTGGAATACCACGATGTGATGATGCAGGTGCCGCGCGCGGATGTCGCAGCGAACACCGTCATCGAAGAGATCGAAACAGGGTATTTTCTTTTTGACAAGGTGATCCGTCACGCCAAAGTGATCGTGGCGTCCCCGGCGGAAGAGGAAGCGAAGAACTGACCATGGCCGCAAAACGAGATTATTACGAGATCCTCGGGGTCCCCAAGAACGCAGGAACGGACGATATCAAGAAATCGTACCGGAAACTGGCCCTGCAGTACCATCCGGACCGGAACCCGAACAATAAGGAAGCGGAAGACAAGTTCAAGGAGGCCACCGAAGCGTACGAGGTCCTCTCCGATCAGCAGAAGCGTCAGCGCTATGACCAGTTCGGTCATCAGGGCATGCGCGGCGGTTCCGATTTCCATCAATATCAGGACATCAACGACATCTTCTCCCACTTCGGCGATATCTTCGGCGGCGGTGGCGGCGGTGCCGGTTCCATCTTCGAAGAGATGTTCGGCGGTCAGCAGCGCCGCCGCGGTCCGCGTTCCGCCGGCGAACCCGGTTCGGACCTGCGCATCCGTCTGAAACTGACGCTGGAAGAGATCGCAGAGGGCGTCGAGAAGAAACTGAAGATCAAGAAATGGAAGACCTGCGCCAGCTGCTCCGGCAACGGCGCCAAGCCGGGTTCGTCCCGCACCACCTGTCCGCAATGCCACGGCTCCGGTGAACTGCGTCAGGTCTCCCGTTCCATGTTCGGCCAGTTCGTGAATATCTCCGCCTGTGCGTTCTGCGGCGGTACCGGACAGATCATCAAGGACAAATGCCACACCTGCGACGGCGAAGGACGCGAACAAGGTGAATCCACCATCAAGATCAACGTTCCCGCCGGCGTGAGCGAGGGGAACTATATGACGCTCCAAAGCCAGGGGAATGCCGGAAGACGCGGCGGTCCCGCCGGTGATGTGATCGTGGAATTCACCGAAGAGAAGCATGAATCGTTCATCCGCAACGGGGACGATATCATTTACACCGCACTCATCAGCTATCCGGATGCCGTGCTCGGTGCGGATATCGAGGTGCCGACCCTCGCAGGGAAAGCGAAGATCAAGATCGATGCCGGCACCATGCCCGGCAAGATGCTCCGGATGAAGGACAAAGGGATCCCGCATCTGAACGCCTACGGCCGCGGGGACCAGCTCATCCAGGTTCAGATCTGGGTGCCGCATAAAGTGAACTCGCGCGAGAAGGAACTCTTGAAGGAACTGTCCGCGAGCGAGCATATCAACCCGACGGACGAAGAGAAGAGCAAGAGCAAGAGTCTGTTCGACAAGATGAAGAACGTTTTCTCCTGAACGGAGGCGGATGGGATTACTCGGACGGCTGCAGGAATTTTTCGCATTCACGAAGAACGAACAGAAGGTCTTCCTGTTCCTCGCCGTCGTCTTCCTTGCCGGCGCCGCCGTGAAGGGATACCGGGCGTATATCGCACCGCCGCAGCGGACGCAGTTCGACTACTCGAAGCAGGATTCGGTCTTCTTCGCCCGTTCTTCGGCTGCAGAAGCTGATACGGCCGCAGCGGAACTCCCGCCCGCGAAAGTGGATCTGAACACCGCTTCGAAGGAACAATTGATGACGCTTCCCGGTATCGGCGAAGCGATGGCGGAACGGATCATGCTCCGCCGGCAGGAACTCGGCCGCTTCCGCTCACCGGAGGACCTCCGGAAGGTGAAAGGCATCGGCGCCAAGAAACTGGAAAAACTCACACCGCACATCGAGGTCAAATGAAAGGCACGGAACGGTATCTTGCGTTCATCATCGAAAGCCGTCACATCACGGCGGTCGAGATCGCGCACAGTCCCAAAGGCAAAACGCTCACCGCGGCCGGCTCGTTCGATTCCGAGATCGACTTCGACAGTCCCGAGATCTTCAGCGAGATCGGTTCGGCAGGCAGGGAGAAGACCTTCGTCCGCGAGATCCAGACATTCATGAAGCGGATCGCGGCCGGCGCGCATTTCTTCTCGTTCGGCCTCAATACCCGCATGGCCATGCTGCAGCAGATCCCGGTGGAAGCGTCGTTGTCGGACGAGGAATTCTCCGTCCATCTCAACTGGGAACTCCAGAACTACTATCCCAACGCACAGCCGGAACAGTACGTCATCCAGCCGTATGCACTCGTCGGAGACAACGGTCTCGCCGGCTCCAATGCGATGGTCATCTCCGTGAAGAAGTCGTTCGTCAACTTCCTGAACAATGTCTGTCACGAGCTCCATGGCTCGATGCACATCCTGGATATCGACCAGTTCTGCGCCGAAGGGGCGCTGCTCTATAATTATCCCCATCTCACCGGTAAACGGACCGCCGTGATCGGCGTGGACGAAGAGACGCTCGATGCGGGCCTGCTGGTGAACGGGAAGAATTCGGATATCCGCACCATGCGCTGGACCCGCGACCTGAGCGTGATCGACAAGTATGCACGGGAGAAAGGGGCCGAGATCATCTGTTGTCACGGCCGCCTCGTCTCCCAACGCATCGTGGACCAATTGAAGAACATCTCCCCCATCGATGTGGAACTGGTCGACCCGTTCCGGAAGGTCGCCCTCCCCTCCACCATCAAAGGCGTGGACGAGATAAAAATGCGCCGGCAGGAATACACCGCCGCAGTAGGATTGGCGGTGCGGGAAGAATAGATGAGGGTCATCGCCGGTATCTATAAAGGACGAAAACTCGTGACCGTGCCGGACAATTCCGTCCGCCCCGCCACGGACCGCGTGAAGGGAGCCATCTTCAATGTGCTCCAGTCCCGCGTCAACTGGACACAGGCACGCGTGCTGGACCTGTATGCCGGCAGCGGCAGCGTCGGCATCGAAGCGCTCAGCCGCGGTGCACAGCACTGCATCTTCGTGGAGAAGAGCCGCAATGCGCTCACCTTTCTGAAGAAGAACATCGAGACGATCGGCGCCGGCAGCGACGCGAACGTCGTCTATGGGGATGTGGATGCGTTCATCGAGTCCACCCGAACGAGATATGCCGTTGTGTTCGCCGACCCGCCGTATGCGCTGGAGGCGCTCAAAGTCATCCCGAACACGATCTTCGCCAAGCGGATCGTGGCGGAGGATGGATACCTGATCATCGAGCATCCGGCCCGGTATCAGTTCGAACAGAACGGATTGTGGGAGGTCGCTGTGGAGAAGACCTACGGGAACACCGCTGTCTCATTCTTCCAGTACAAACAGAGCGCCCCATGAGAATTGCAATCTATCCCGGTACATTTGATCCGATCACCAACGGACATCTGGACATCATCGAACGCGCGTCACAATTATTCGACAGAGTGATCGTGACCGTCGCCGTGAACTCATCGAAAACACCGATGTTCACCGCCGAGGAACGCGTGGCGTTGATCCGGGCGATCCTGAAACAGAAACGGCTGACCAACGTCACCGTGGAAGAGTTCAGCGGTCTGCTCGTGTCGTTCGCCAAAAAGAAGAAAGCGGCCGCCATCATCCGGGGCCTGCGCGCTATATCGGATTTCGAGTACGAGTTCCAGATGGCACTGATGAACAGGAAGCAGGCGAGCGATATCGCCACCGTCTTCCTGATGCCGCATGAGAAATACACGTACTTGAATTCCAGCATCATCCGCGAGATCGCGCGGCTGCACGGGAACTTCAAGGACTTCGTCCACCCCGTGGTCTTCCGCGCCCTCAAGAAGAAACTGCGCCGTTAATCCGTGTATCCCGGCCCCGCCGGACTCTCAGTGAAAGGACCGTTCCTACCGTGAAATCGTTATCGAAGAAAGTCGCTCAGGCAGAAGCATCACAGACATTGGCGCTCACCGCGCTCGCAAAGAAGTTGAAATCGGAAGGCATCGACGTGGTCTCTCTGACCGCCGGTGAACCGGATTTCCCCACCCCGCGGCATATCAAGGATGCCGCCGTGCAGGCCATCGAACAGGACTTCACCAAGTACACCATCAATGCCGGTATCATCGAACTCCGGACCGCCATCGCCGCCAAACTCAAGCGGGACAATGCCGTGGAGGTCACTCCGGCGCAGATCCTCGTCTCGAACGGCGCGAAGCATTCCATCTTCAACGCGCTCCAGGCGATCTGCAATAAGGGGGACGAGGTGATCATCCCCGCGCCGTACTGGGTCAGCTATCCGGAGATGGTGAAACTGGTGGACGGCGTACCGGTCATCCTCAAGACGACCGAGAAGACCGAGTTCAAGATCACGGCAGCACAGCTGAAACGCGCCGTCACGAAAAAGACGAAAGCGCTCATCCTCTGCTCCCCTTCCAATCCGACCGGCTCGGTCTATACCACGGAAGAACTGCGCGCCATCGCCAAGGTCGTGGAATCGACCGGCATCTATGTGATCGCGGATGAGATCTATGAGAAGGTCCTCTATGACGGCAATGTGCATTTCAGCCTCGGTTCCATCGCCGCGATCAAAGATCAGGTGATCACCGTGAACGGCGTCTCGAAAGCGTATGCCATGACCGGTTGGCGCATCGGCTTCCTGGCCGCTCATCCGTCCGTGGTGGACGCGGCGGAGAAAGTACAGAGTCAGGTCACATCCGGACCGAATTCCATCGCACAGAAAGCGGCCACGGCAGCATTCGCCGGGAACGATGATGAAGTGAAGAAGATGACGGCGGAGTTCAAACGGCGGAGGGATTACATCCATGCAGCATTGACCGCCATTCCGGGCGTTACATCCACGCTCCCGGGCGGTGCGTTCTATCTCTTCCCGAATGTCAGTGCATTCTACGGGAAGAGTCATAACGGCGTGAAAGTGAAGAACAGCGATGATATGGCGCAGTTCCTCATCCGCGAAGCGCAGGTCGTCACTGTGCCCGGCAGCGGATTCGGTGCGAACAACAACATCCGCCTCTCCTATGCCTGCTCCATGCAGGAACTGGAGAAAGCAGCATCACGGATGAAGGATGCGCTTGCGAAATTGAAATAAGCACAAAACGTTCCGATCGGGTGCCCGAGTAATTGTATCGGGCATCAATTCCTCAGTTCTATAGTTTCCCAATCATATTTTTCTATGCCGACGTACGATTATAAATGCTCTGCCTGCGGACACTTGTTCGAAACGATGCACTCCATGAAGGATGCACCGCTGACCACCTGTCCTGAATGCGGGAAAGAGACATTGAACCGTCTCATCGGTGCGGGAAGCGGTATGATCTTCAAAGGTTCGGGGTTCTATCTGACGGATTACAAGGGGGGTAAGGGAAGCGGTTCTTCTGCAGCATCGACATCATCAACGCCGGCCAAGAGTGATGCCGCTCCGGCTGCGCCTGCAACGCCATCTTCCGGTCCGGCCGAAAGCAAATCCTGAGCTGCGGCCGCGGAGGACCGCCCGCATCAAACGAATTCTTTCCGCACATCCTTCGATAACAACTTCACTGCGATCACTCCATTCAGCACTGCACCAAGAACGGTCTCCAGGACCAGGATCGGCAATGCGCCGCTCGTCCCCGGCAATCCTTCGAACGCGGCAAGCATCCGGTAGGATGAGATACCCGACGCGATCTGCCATCCGGTGATACCGGTCAGCACGGCGATATACAGCAGCCTCCCCCAATTCATCCGGCGCAGCATGGCAATGGATGCAGCGATCCCCGCAAGATAGAGTGCCATCTCACTGTACACACTCTCCGGTGATACGGCAAGTTCCGGCATCATCTCTTGTGCGATCGCAAAGCCGGGCATGGACTGGATCGATGCCGCCATACGGAGCGTCTGTATCCCCTCGTAGATCATCAGCATCTGCAGCAGGATGGAGACAACGGCAAGGATGGTGATGAACGAAGAGCGCGGCGGTGTTTGCGGAGGAAGTTCCATTGTGCTGTGCGGTCAGAGTGTTTTGAAATGACGCTGGTTCAGTACGGTCCGGGCACGCTCGGCCTCCTGGCGCGTTTCGAATGAGAGCCGGAATGTTCCGCCCCGTCCGTCGCGGATCTTGAGAAGCTCGATATCCTTGATGTTCAGTTTCGCTTTGAAGAGCGCCGCGGTCATCCCGGCAAGGACCCCCGGTGTATCATCCGCGGAGACGTACAGTTCGAACAGCGGGTGGAGGAAACCTTTGGAGTTCTTCGGGATGGCATCCCGCATCGTTTTGGCGGAGGTGAATCGCTTGGAGAATGACCGTGATGCCGATGCGGACCGCAGGTCCTGTTCATAGCTGAGCAGCAGTGCGGCGAACTCACGGATGATGCGCCGGATCTCCACGGAATTCGTGGAAAGGATGTCCCGCCACATGCCGTACGGACTGGACGCGATCCGGGTAATGTCCCGGAAACCGCCGGCAGCAAGCTGCAGGTAACCGCTCTTGCGCCGCGACTTCGCGGCGACCATGGTCATCATGGCAACAGCGACCAGCTGCGGCAAGTGGCTGATGGCGGCAGCGATGGTATCATGGTCCTTTGCCGGCAGGAAGAGTATCCGGGCACCGATGGCGTGGAGTACGGAGGTGAGCGGTTCGATCTCTCCGGACTGTTTCTTCGCCGCGCAAAGTACATAGGTGGCGTTCTGGAACAGCAGCGGGTCGGCGTATTCGATCCCTTTCCCCTCAGACCCGGCCATGGGATGTCCGCCGATGAAGGTGCCATTCGTGCGGAATGCCGTCTTCGCCGCCTGAATGATCGCCCCTTTCGTGCTCCCCACATCCGTGATGATCGCGCTCTTCTTACATGCTGCCGCTACTGCAGGCATCAGCCGGATGATGGTCGTGACCGGCGTACAGAGGAAGATGATGTCCGCATCATGCACCGATGCCGCAAGAGAAGTGGCACCGTAATGGACCGCCTCCCGCTTCAAAGCGGACCCTGTCCGTTCCTCATCGTCAAATCCGGTCACAACAGCACCGGGCACGCTCTGCCGAATGGCCAGACCGAGCGAGCCGCCGATGACGCCGAGACCGATGATCGTGATATTCATGGGAACAATGGAGAACAGGCGTGAATGCCTGTCTCGGAATTTTATAAATGGCAGATCAGAATACGAGCCCTGCAGGTTACGCTATCGTCCGGCCTATCGCTTCGGCGATCACGCGGATCTGTTTCATCATCTCTTCGAACTGGTTCGGATAGAGCGATTGCGGTCCGTCCGATTTTGCATGGTCCGGATCGTTGTGCACTTCCACGATCACTGCATCCGCACCGGCGGCCACCGCAGCGCGCGCCATCGGGATCACCTTATCGCGGATGCCGATACCGTGCGACGGGTCCGCCACGACGGGCAGATGGCTCTTTGCATGCACCACCGGAATGGCGCTGATATCCATCGTATTGCGCGTGGCGGTCTCGAATGTGCGGATACCCCGCTCGCACATCATCACCTGCTTGTTGCCGCCGGAGAGGATGTATTCCGCCGACATCAGCCATTCTTCGAACGTTGCCGAGAGTCCCCGCTTCAGCATCACCGGCTTGGTGCTCTTCCCCAGTTCCCTCAGGAAATTGTAATTCTGCATATTGCGCGCGCCGACCTGGATGATATCAGCATACCGCTCCATCACTTCGATCTGTGTGCCGTCCATCGCTTCGGAGATCACCATCAGCCCGTACTCGTCCGCCGCACGGCGCATCAGTTTCAGTCCCTCTTCACCCATCCCCTGGAATGCATACGGGGAACTCCGCGGTTTGAACGCTCCGCCGCGCAGGAACTTCGCTCCCGCTTTGGCCACCTGCTCCGCAATGGTGAAGATCTGCGATTCGCTCTCCACGGAACACGGACCCGCCATGATCACGATCGCATCGCCGCCGACCTGACAGTTCTTGAACGGGATCACCGTCCGTTCCTGTTTGAATGTCCGGCTGGCCAGCTTGTACGGTTCGGTGATACGGTACGCATGGGCCACTCCGGGCAGCACTTCCACCTGCCGCGTATCGAAATCCGGCTTCACGCCGATGGCTCCCAGCACCGTTTGATTCACACCGGTCGAGCGGTGCACATCGAACCCGAAATCATGAAGGATCTTGATGATCCCTTCGATCTCTTTTTCCGTTGCATTCTGCTCTACAACAACAACCATAGATTTCCTTAAAGTAAATGGGGGGAATAGCTGACATCAAACTTCAAGCTATCAAGCATTGAATTGTGTTTTGTAATTGAAATCTGGAATCTGGAATCTGAAATCTAAAATCTGGAATCTGGAATCTGATAATTTGGAATATTTATTCATATCTATCGAGCTTGAATCCTTCTCCGAGATAGAGCCGCCGCGCTTCCGGATCGTTCGCCAGTTCTTCCGCGGACCCTGCTTTGAGGATCTTCCCTTCAAAGAGCAGATAGGAACGGTCCGTGATGGAGAGG
This sequence comes from Bacteroidota bacterium, assembly GCA_030824295.1. Lineage (GTDB taxonomy): Bacteria > Bacteroidota > Ignavibacteria > UBA10030 > UBA8401 > UBA8401. The sequence continues at coordinate 935 of JAVBYA010000103.1, read as the reverse complement.
GTCTCGTGCACATTATGGTCCGTGATGAGCACGCCGATGTTCCGGTACTTCAGCTGCTTCACGATCTCCATGATATCCTCCACCGCGATCGGATCGATGCCCGCGAACGGTTCGTCCAGCAGGATGAACTTCGGATCGGTGGCCATGGCGCGCGCGATCTCCGTCCGGCGCCGCTCCCCTCCCGATAGCATGAATCCTTTGCTCTTGGCGATATGCGTCAGCGTGAATTCCTCCAGCAGCCGGTCCGTACGCTCGTTCTGCTCCTTGGCAGAGAAGGAGGTCAGCTGCAGAACGGAGAGGATGTTGTCCCGCACGCTCATCGTCCGGAAGACCGATGCTTCCTGGGTCAGATATCCCACACCGCGCCGTGCACGTTTGTACATCGGCAGACGGGTGATATCCTTCTCATCCAGAAATACACGTCCCTCGTTCGGGCGGATCATCCCGACGATCATATAGAACGAGGTGGACTTTCCTGCGCCGTTGGGACCGAGCAGTCCGACGATCTCTCCCTGGGAGACGGAAACGGAAACGTTGTTCACCACGGTCCGTTTCTTGTACCGCTTCACCAGATTCTCCGCCCGCAGGCTCATAACAGGTGCTGTGTTCGCTTGTTCGCTCATAGTTTCGGTTGTGTCGGAAAAACTGTCCTGTACTGTGGTCTGTCCCGCCGGAGCAGGAAGCCGTCCAAATTGTATTGAAGTTCGTCGCGGCGTAGAAGATTCTCCGGAAAGAATGTCCCTTCGATCCCTTTCGCCACATGGATCGTGTTCGGTTTGCCGTCGTCGAACTGCATGATGATAGCGTCACCGCTCGTTCGGTTCACGCCGTTGCCGGCGGAATCACCGTAGAGGAAATACAGACTGATGGCATTCCGCTCCACATCCGTCCTCTGTAACTTGTTATCGCGGAACGACATCAGGATCGAGCGCCCG
>JAVBYA010000491.1 GCA_030824295.1 Bacteroidota bacterium | reverse complement strand
AAAGACCCTTCGTCTCCGCATTCAGGAAACGCTGCCGGCGTCGCTCAGGGTGACTAACTGTTGGAATTGCCAGCAAACCCACGTTCATTTCAAATATCCACGACCGCCCGATCTTCCGCAATCTCACAACGGGTCATAGTTCGATCGAAAGATGCAGCTGGCCGCCTAATCCGAACTCCACGATCCTCTGCAGCGTAGAAAGGCGGACTTCCTTGATGTCGTTCTCTATCTTAGAGATGTAGGATTTTGTTGTGCCGACCTTCTCTGCCAGCGCTTCCTGGGTCAGCCCTTTTTCTTTTCTTGCTTCCTGCAGAAGCACGCCGATCTTGAACCGTTCATATCCTTCCTCGAGAAGATCCCGTTTCTTCGTCCCCTTTTTTCCATACCGGCGTACTTTGAACTCTTCCAGTGTGAGCAGATTATGCTTTCCCATCTTCGTACTCCTTCTTCAATAGTAATGCACGCGAGATCTCTTTTTTCGGAGTTCTTTGGGATGACTTGTGGAATCCATGGAGAACGATCACCAGGTTGCCTTTGTCAAAAAAGCAGAACAACCGGACATGATCGCCTCCCTGCTGTATGCGGATCTCGTACAGACCATCGGTCCCAACAATGTGTTTCAAATACGATTCGGGGATCCGCGGCAGTTCCTCGATCAGCGTCAGCGTCCAAAGGATCTTATGCTGCAGCTTTTCTCTTTGTCTGTTAAAAAATTCTTGAAAATGCTCCTTGTAAAAGAGAACAGCCCTGATGCGCTGTGATTTCTCCATCTCGAAAGGTACGAAAGGTTGTCCGATAGTGCAACCAATCTTCCTTGAGAAAATATTGTCTTTATAGGAGCATTCTCATGCGGAATCGACGCGCATGCTCCCTTCTAACATCTCAACGAAATTCTCCGTACCTTACGGGTACAATGCACCGTCAACATGGTGCATTCTGTTCTTCCTTAATTCGCCATCAGCACCATCATCGTTATCATCGCAGCCCGTCTGCTCTCTATTATACCATGGAATCCCTCATACACATCCTCGCGGAGAACAAGCTCATCCTGCTCTTCTCCATCATCGGCATCGGCTTTCTGGCCGGACAGCTGCGCGTGCTTGGCTTCAGCCTGGGCGTTGCGGCGGTGCTGTTCACCGGCATCGCGTTCGGCGCACTGGACAAGCGCCTGATGCTCCCGGAAGAGATCTACATCGTCGGTCTCGTCCTGTTCGTCTATTCTATCGGTCTGCAGTCCGGACCGAGCTTCTTCGCCTCCTTCAATCGGAAGAGTCTCCGCGCGAACCTCTTCGTGGTGCTCATTCTCATCACCGGCGCCGGCATTGCCGCACTCTTCTCTCAGCTCTTCGGGTTCGATGCACCGAACGCTGCGGGGATCTTCTGCGGCGCGCTGACCAACACGCCGGCACTCGCTGCTTCCGTGGAAGCGGTGAAGTCGTACACTGCGCAGTATCCGGCGGAACTCCGCGAGCAGCTGCTGAACGCCCCGGTGATCACCTACGGTCTCACCTATCCCTTCGGCGTGTTGGGAGTGATCCTCTGGTATTACATCTATGCCAAGTGGCAGAAGGTCGATTTTGCGAAAGAAGAAGCGGACCGGAGCCGCGATGCGGGTGCCGGGTCGATCCTCACCAAGACCTTTCTGGTGACCAATCCTGCCGTCATCGGCAAACAGGCGGCGGATGTGCTGAACCTGATCGAGCAGCGGCGCTTCGTGCTGAGCCGCTATAAACGCGGAACAACGATCAACATCATCCTGCCGGACACGGTGTTCGAGAAGAACGACCTCATCGCCGCGGTCGGCACGGCCGATTCACTGCAGCGCGCGCAGATCGTCCTGGGCGAAGCGGCAGACGATCAGTTGACCCTGGACAATGCCGGATTCGAGTACCGAAGGATGTTCGTTTCCAACGAACATGTGGTCGGCAAAGAGATCCACGACCTGCATCTGGAGAAGGAGTACGGCGCCACTGTTACGCGTGTGCGGCGCGGCGACGTCGATTTCGTCCCGTCCCCGGACACGGTGCTGGAACTCGGCGACCGCGTCCGCGTGGTGACGCGTCACGAGAACATCCAGCGCATCACGAACTTCTTCGGCGATTCGATGAAGTCGATCTCCGAGACCGACTTCCTCTCCATCTCCCTCGGTATCGTACTCGGTGTGTTCCTCGGCATGCTTCCCATCCCGTTGCCGAACGGCTCCACCTTCAAACTGGGATTCGCCGGCGGACCACTCATCGCATCGCTCATCCTTGGCCGTTTGCAGCGGACCGGCTCCATCACCTGGACGATGCCGTTCAACGCCAATCTTGTGCTGCGGCAGATCGGACTGGTCTTTTTTTTGGCCGGGATCGGTGTAAAGGCGGGACAGGGGTTCGGTGCCACCTTCCAGTCGGACGGCCTGGTGATGATCGCTGCAGGAGCCCTGTTAACAACGGTTATTTCGTTCTTGACATTGACCATCGGTTATAAATATCTTCATCTCCCCATGTCCGCCGTCATGGGGGTCTCCAGTGCGCTCCATACGCAGCCCGCAGCACTGGCGTATGCGAACCAGCAGGCACGGAACGACCAGCCGAACATGTATTACGCGATGGTCTATCCCGCTTCTATGATCTCGAAGATCATTCTGGCGCAGATGCTGATCACGGCATTGTGGTAATCCAATTGGGGGAAGTGCTCGAATGAGGTCCATCGCTCTGTTATTGTTCACCGTTTCCATCCTGTCTGCCCAGAATCCGTTCGAGGCGTATTACCTGTCCAAACAGCGGCTGCAGGAGAAGGATACTGCCGGATATTTCTATCTTGCAGAACAAGCCTATACGCTCGCCCCGTTCAACCTCGAGTTCACCGTCAATTATGCCCGCGCCTGTGTGACGGTCAACCGCCACATCCGCGCCATGAATCTGCTGCAGGGTGTCGCGGAAATGGGATTCGACTTCGATCTGGAGAATGATACAACGTTCCGTCCGCTCTGGAGCCAATCCAAATTCAAACAGCTCACCGCCAAAGCGAAACAGTCCTCCAAACTGACCGCCAGTAATTACGCCTTCTCCGTCAAAGAGAAGGACCTCGTCCCGGAAGGGATCACGTACGATCCGCGGCAGCAGAAATTCTATATCAGCAGCATCTATAAACGGAAGATCGTCGGCATCAACCTGGACGGTTCATCGTTCGACCTGCTGGGGGAAGCGCAGGACGGATTGTACAGTACGCTAGGAATGAAAGTGGATGCGGCGCGGAACCATCTGTGGGTGGCCGGTGTGCTGAACACGCCGAAGGCACGGATGATGGCGGCGGACGATATGGGAAAATCAGCGGTGTTCCAGTACGACCTAGAGACGAAACGGCTGCTGAAGAAATACGTACCGAACGATACGATGACGCATCTGTTCAACGACATTGCCAATGTGAACGGTTCGCTCTATGTGACGGACAGCGAGAACGGAACGGTCTACCGCATCGATAAAGAGACGCAGACGATGACGCCGTTCTTCCGGTGGGATGGGATGTTCTATCCGAACGGCATCACGTACACGCCGGATCGAAAATACCTCTTCGTGGCGCACTGGGCCGGCATCAGCCGCATCTCCCTGGCCGACACGCAGATGGTGATGCTGCAGCACAAACCGAACACCACCCTGACCGGTGTGGACGGTCTTGTCTTCTACGAAAACTCGCTCATCGCCGTACAGAACGGCGCCGGACCGCAGACCCGCATCATCCGCTTCGAACTGAACAAGACGATGGATGCCGTGACGAAAGCAACGGTGCTCGAATCACAGAATCCGCTCTATAACATCCCCACCACCGGCACCATCGTGGAGGATGAATTCTTCTTCATCGCGAACAGTCAATTGCAGAACTTCGACGCACAGGGGAACATCTTCCCCGCTGAGAAGATGCAGCCGACATACATCCTGAAATTGAAACTCAAGGATTGATGCATCCCGACAAGCATCGTTAATATCATAAAAAAATCCCGCTCACTGAGCGGGATTTTTTTTGTTTCCGGGGATCACGGTGATCAGTTGGTCGGACCGGCATCGACGCTTGCTTCGATGACGTTCTCGATGGCATCCGGCACGTTCGCCAGGAAATTGTATCCCAACTGTGTTTCAAGATAATCGACCGAAACGCGGGTCGGTCCCCATGCAGTATAACCAAGTTTGTTCTGCTGCCAGATAGCGATCACGCGGGTCCCTGTGGTCACACGCGAAACATCGTTCGATCCCTGCGGAAGAACGACGACCACTTTCCAGACATGGCTTGGAACGGTGATCTTGCCGAGATTCTTCAGCGTATTGTAGTAGACGCCGTCCAGTGCCTGACCTCCCTGACCGTATCCGCCGGAATAGATGTAGAGCTCGTTCCCGGCATCGACCAGTGTGCGGCAGTAATCCTCCAGATCGCCCCACGGTCCGTCGTTGTTCTCCTGGTTCTGCGGTACGACATTCGTCATGATATAGGTCGCTTCGTTCATCGGATCGGTCAGGTCCCGGTCCGCAGAAGGACACATATGTCCGCGCGAAAAATTACTGTTGGTGTAATCTCCGGTGACCGCTTTCGTCCATGCGGCAGGAAGCGTCGCATCGGAGGAGAACGAGCTGTTCCCCCAGCTGGTGGTGCTCATATAACTCGGATCGAGATGCCAGGCGACCCAGTTCGGGGTCTTCTTCGCGTTGCTATAGGAGAGCGAGTACCAGCTCTTCTCCATCAGATAGTTGTTGGCGTGGGTGGTGGAGTTCGTCACAGCGCTACTGGGATTACCGAACGTGAGATGCACATTCGTCGGAGCGGCGGCATAATCGTTGATGACGAAATCGTCGAAGTTGGTGCGGTTGGTCGTTCCGTCCGTTTTCCGGATCTCAAAACGGATCGTGCCGGCGATGTTCACGGTGAACGATGCGGTCGCCAGTGTTGTGGAGGAGGTGGTAACGGTCGCACCGGTCTGCGTCCAGGTACTGCCGCTGTTGGTGGAGTACCAGAGCTGCCAGGTGGTGTTCACATCAGTACTGTATTTGGCGTGCTTCACGGTCACGACGCCTGCGCCGTCCGTGCGGTTGAATTTCATCGTCAGTTTTCCGCTGTTGCGCACGCGGACGCTTTTTGTTCCCACTTTCCGATCGGTGGACGATGTTCCGACCAATGCTTCATTCAGGTTCCACACACCGGAGCCGAAGGTGACATCGGCGGCAGTATACGATGTCTTCGTTCCCGCTTCGAATCCTTCGTTGACGGTCACGGCAAGCATCATCTGGGTGACGGATTCGGTAGGGGATTTTTGAGCGGCGGAGGGTGGTTCGACGGGGGTTTGCTGACACGATGGAACGACGAGCAGGAGGATGGCGGCTAGAACAACCGCCTGGGCGCGCTGGAGAAACTTCATGGGGTCCTCAGTTTGGTTGATGAAGTGGTTGAAGTCGAACGCGCAAATATATGTAATTCAATATGTTTTGTAAAGCCCTCCGGGATTAAATTACTGTGATGCCTGAAGTTGTGAGAAATATCACTCCGTGTCGATCCTCCGTTCGATGGCCGTCTGCACCGAAACCGGGAGCCGGGAGAAGAGATCATAACCGGTCAACGCTTCCACCGAATCGACGCTCACTCGGAACGCACGCCAGTCATCATCCTTCCGGATGAGTGCGTTGGAGTTCGGCATCACTACGGCGATGGTTCGGGAGGATGCGGCGGCACGCTGCAGGTCGTTCACTCCGGCGTCCAGCACCAGGACCGCCTTCCACGTCCATTGCGGGATGCGCACCCGTCCGGTATCTAAAAATCCCTGCTCCCCGTTCCCGCCGCAGTAGATATAGAGTTCCTTTCCCTGCTTCACAAGATCGCGGCAGTACATCTCCACCTGTGCCCACGGGCCCTGATTATTGTTCGGCGCCTGCGGTATCATATTCGTCATCAGAAAGGTGATGGAATTATCATCTTGGGTGTTGGTCCGGTCCCCCGAAGGACACATATGTCCGCGGTCGTACCCGCTGCGCCGATAACTTGCTTCATGCACGCGGTACCATTGCTCCGGCAGTGTGCTGTCCGCCCGAAAATCGTTGCTCCGCCGGATCTCGCCGAGCCAGGTGCTGTCCGTATGCCATGCCACCCAGTTCGGGATCCCTGTCATGCGGTCATAGGACAGCGCGAACTGTTCCTTCTTCATCAGGTAATTGCGCGGCATGGCGATGCTCGTTTCGGCATTGCTGGGATTCCCCATAGAGAGGTGAACATCGGAGCGGCCGGTGTTGTTTTGAGCAAAGAGCGCAGCAACAAAGAACAGCGCTGCGAACATTCGGATGGGCATCTTCGTCTTAATCATGACAGGATGATACGGAAAAATCCCCAATGAAGGGAGCATTTCTGCGATGATCGTCATATTGTAACTCCCTCCAAGATTATTTATCTTATCTATAATATAGAGAAAGGAATCAAAGCTGTATGATGAAGCGTTGGACGGCGGTCTGTGCCGCAGGGATCATGATCTTCGTTGCCGGATGTTCCTCCGGAAGCGAAACGGCAGCGGTGAAGACCGAAGCCCCGAAGACCAGGGAACGGGCGGTATCCGAACAGGACCGTTCCGCAGCGATGCAATTGTTCATTGACGGTTCGCTGAAAGAGAGCAAAGGGGAGTTCGCGGAAGCGATCCTGGACTATCAGGATGCGCTCCGGTTCGACCACGATCCCGCCATCTTCTTCGCCCTGGCAAAGAGTTATCTGCAGCTCCGGCGGTACCCCGCTGCATCGGAATATGCATCCCTCGCCGTACAGCACGAACCGAACCGTGTGGAATACCGTGAAGTGCTGGCACAGACCTACATCAATACCGGCAAACTGGACAAAGCCGCGGCCGAATTCCGCATGATCCTGATCCTCGACCCGAAGAACACCAATGCGGCGTTCACGCTGGCGAAGATCATGGAGCGCTCCCATCCTGCCGAAGCATTGGAACTGTACAACGGCATCGTCGCCCGTCAAGGTCCTTCGTGGGATGTGCTGCTGCAGATCGCCCAGCTCAACAGTGCACTGCAGCGTCACGACAAAGCGGCCGAAGCATTGGAGCAGATGCTCCTGCTGGACCCGTCCAACCTTGCACTGAAGCAGAATCTGGCTGAAACATACATCCGATTGAAACAATTCGAGAAAGCGCGGACGATGCTTACCGAGGTATTGGAGCAGAATCCGGACAATGTGATGCTCCGCTCCACGCTGGCGGATGTCTTCCTGCAGCAGAACGACTGGCCCTCCGCACGGAAGGAGCTGACGACCATCCTCGCTTCCGATTCGCTCGATCCGGACACGCATCTGCGCATCGGTATGGCATATTACGCACAGACCATCAAAGACACGCTCCTCATCCCGGACGCGATCGCGGTCTTCCGGCAGTACGAGAAGAACTATCCGACCGACACGCGCCCGTTCGTCTTCCTCGGCGTGCTGCACCGGGGCATCCACAAGGACTCCATAGCGGAGAGCTACTTCACGCGCGCCACGCAGGCGGCCAACTGGAACGGCGATGCCTGGTGGCAGCTGGGATGGATGTACTTCGATAAGCAGGATTTCATGGAGACCATCTCCATCATGAACAAAGCCAAACAGTACGTGCCGGATGATTTCCGCATCTTCCTGCTGCTCGGCATCTCGTACAACCGTGCCGGTCTGCATCAGGACTCGCGCGTAGCGCTGGAGCGGGCGGCAGATCTCAATCCGACCGATCTGAACATCCTCTCCTCGCTCGGTCTCACGTACGATGCGCTGAAGATGCATGCGGAATCCGATTCCGCCTACGAACGGGCACTGCGCATCGATCCGACCTACGCACTGGTGCTGAACAACTACGCCTACAGTCTCTCCGAACGGGGCATCCAGCTGGAGCGCGCCGAAACGATGTCCAAAGCATCGCTCGCCGCCGATTCCACGAACTCCTCCTACCTGGACACGTACGGATGGATCCTGTATCAAAAAGGAAAATATCAGGAAGCACTCATCTACATCCGCCGTGCGGTGGAGTTCGGTGATGCAAGTGCTGTTGTGCTGGAACATCTCGGTGATGCGTACTACAAGGTCGGCAACGAAGAGAAGGCGGCGGAGTATTGGAAGAAAGCGCTGGAGAAAGATGCGAAGAACGCTGCGCTGAAGGCGAAGATCGCGCGGGGTTCCCTGTGAACCGTCTCGTGCGGCTCCTCCCGCTTGCCATTGCACTTGTTGCGGCAGGGTGTTCCGCTGTTCCGGAAGCGGCCGCACCGGACGTCACCGAGTCAACGGAACTGATGGGCCGGTTGGCATCGCTCCATGTGCCGGAAGCGTTCTCCGCCGAAGGTTCCATCACCGTCAACACGCCGACGATGGAACAGTCCGCCGGTTTCGAGATGATCGCCCGCGGGGACGACTCCGTGAAGATGAGCATCTTCGGTCCGTTCGGCATCACCGTCGGCGCTGCACTGTTCACGCGCGAACAGTTCACCGCATACAATGCGCTGAACAATACGGTCTACACCGGTTCTCCTGAGCGGCAGCTCCGCTCTCTTCCGTTCGTGAACGCCATTCCGTTCGAATTCTTCATGGGAACACTGCAGGGAATGCACATCCTTTCCTCCGCTGCACAGCACGGCATCATCCGTGCGGACGGAGCCGGACGGTTCTCCTTCACCGCGGTGAATGCGGACAGCAGCATTGATTCGCTCCGGTACGACGGAGCGTTCGGACGGATCGTTTCCTGCCGGCGCTTCGATGCAGCTGGAACGGAACAATGGAGCATCCGCTACCGCTACACGCGCACCGATACCGGACTCGTCATCCCGCAGCAGGTGGAGCTTTCCGTGCCGTTCCGCAGCACCACACTCATCATCGATTACGATGCCGTCACGCAGAGTGCCGAAGCAGCGGCGTTCACCCTCCCCTATCCGGACGATGCGGAGATCATCACCGTCCAATGAGATCCTCGCTCCCATATCTTCTTGCTGCACTGCTGCTCGTTCTGCCGCTCACCGCGAACCAGACCGACATCAAACGGAAGGACCAGCAGCTGAAACGGCTGCGCGCCGAGATCCAGCGGTACGAGCAGCAGATCGAAGAGAGTGAGAAAAAAGAAAAAGCGACGCTCGGCCGGCTGGATATCATCGAGAAGAAAGCGAACCTCGTCCGCACACTGCTGGACGGACTCCGCGAAGAGGAACAGCTCCTCCGTTCGTCCATCGACAATTCCCGCGAGACGGTGCTGCAGATGGAGAAACAGCTCGCCTTCCTGAAGAACCACTACGCCAACTACGTCTCCTCCGTCTACAAGTACGGCAAGGTGTACGATCTGGAGACCATCCTCTCCTCCAACTCCATCAACCAGCTGTACATCCGCATCGAGTACCTGAAACGGTTCTCCGAACAGCGGAAGAAGGACCTGGAGAAGATCGTCACCAAGAAGGGTCAGATCGAGATCGAGCACAGCACGCTGCAGGAGAAGCTCTCCATGGAACAGCAGCTCATCTCCGAGAAGATCAAAGAGGAGAACGCGCTCAACAAGACGAAGGAGCGCCGCAGCAATGCATTGAAGGAGATCCGCGAGGATAAGAGTCAGCTGAAGGAGGTGCTTACGCGCAAGATCACCGCCGCCAAACAGCTGGAGAACCTCATCACCGAACTGATCGAGCAGGAGCGCATCCGCAAGGAGAAAGCAGAGAAGGCGGAGCGGGAGCGGAAGGAACGGATCGCGAAAGAACGCGCCGCTCAGCGCGAACGGGAGCGTCTTGCGCGCATCGAGCGGGAGAAGGAACTGGCGGAACTGAAACAGAAGAATGACCTGGCCAAAGCGAAAGCGAAGGAACGCGAGATCGCGGAAGCGAACCAGCGCGCCATCCTGCGCGAGAAGGAGTACGAGATCGAAGCGGCGCGTGTGGAGCTGGTGATGCGCCCTCTCTCCGAACGCAAAGGGAAACTCATCTGGCCGGTCACCGGCGGACGCATCATCGCGGAGTTCGGCAATCAGGTCCACCCGGTGATGAAGACCATCACCACCAACACCGGCATCGATATCTCCACCAAAGAGAACACACCGGTGAAGTGCGTGGCGGACGGCGAGGTGGCGCTCATCCACTGGCTCCCGTCATACGGGAATCTGATCATCGTCAACCACAGCCACGGGTACCGCACCGTATACGCGCATCTCTCCGAGATCACCGTCGTCACCGGACAGCAGATCAAAGAAGGGACCGTCATTGCGAAGAGCGGCGAATCGGTCTCCGGCAACCTGCTCCACTTTGAAGTGTGGAAGGAAAAGGACAAGCAGAATCCCCGCGAGTGGCTGGCGCGGCGGTGACCCGCTCCGGTCCGGCGGAATCCATGCGGGAATGAGGATTTTTTCAATTACATTACGGGATCGGGATGCATCTCTCTCCGCCGTGAGAGGGTTTCCCGGTCATATCACACGCTGAGCGTCAATAAAGGAACCATCTGTGGCAAAACGAATCGAAAAGAGCGAGACCCCTGCAGCAAAACGGAGCGATGTGGAAGCGGTCCGCGAACTGAATGAATCCTACCAGGCGATGCGCGCCGAGATCGGCAAAGTGATCATCGGTCAGGATGTCGTCATCGAACAGCTCTTCATCTCCCTGCTCTCCCGCGGACATTGTCTGCTGGTCGGCGTTCCCGGACTCGCTAAGACGCTGCTCATCAAAACGCTCGCGGATGTGCTGGATCTGAAGTTCAACCGGATCCAGTTCACACCGGACCTGATGCCGAGCGACATCACCGGCACAGAGATCATCGAAGAGGACAAGAAGAGCGGCGGGAAAGTGTTCAAATTCGTAGAGGGACCGGTCTTCTCCAACATCGTGCTGGCGGACGAGATCAACCGCACGCCGCCCAAAACGCAGGCCGCACTGCTCGAGTCGATGCAGGAACATAAAGTGACCGCAGCGGGAAAGACCTATACGCTCGATGAACCGTTCTTCGTCCTCGCCACGCAGAATCCCATCGAACAGGAAGGGACCTATCCCCTGCCGGAAGCGCAGCTGGACCGCTTCATGTTCAATCTCTGGCTGGAGTATCCGTCGTTCGAGGAAGAGAAGCAGATCGTGAAAGCGACTACCAGTCAGTACGCCCCGAAACTGAAACACATCCTGAACGCGGAAGCGATCATCGGCTATCAGGACCTCATCCGCCGTGTTCCGGTGGCGGACAATGTGATCGACTATGCTGTGAGTCTCGTTGCCAAGACCCGTCCGAAAGATGCGCGCTCGCCGCAGTCCGTGAAGGATTGGCTCACCTGGGGCGCCGGCCCGCGTGCATCGCAGTACCTGATCCTCGGCGCAAAGGCCCGTTCCATCCTCCACGGCAAATACACGCCGGACATCGACGATGTGCGCGCCGTTGCTGTGCCGGTGCTGCGCCACCGCATCATCCCGAACTTCAACGCGGAAGCGGACGGCATCACCGCGGTGCAGATCATCGAGAACCTGCTGAAATGATGATGCGTCTCCGCGCGCTGCTCGTCACCCTCCTGCTGCCGCTCTTCGGCATTGCGCAGACCCCGCAGAGCGCGGACAGTCTCGCCGCGGTGCTCTACGCGGAGGGAAACTACTGGAAGCTGATGGAACTGTCCCGTCAGCTCCCCGCCGACTCGCTCTCTCCCCGTTTCCATTTCCATCTCGGCATGAGCTACGCCGCGCTCGGCGAACCGCTGCGCGCGCAGGACCATCTCACCCGCGCCATCATACTCGATTCTTCCCGGCTGCAGTACCGCTATCAGTTCGCCCGCATCCTCTCCCAGTCCGGTCAGTATGCCGAAGCAGTCCGCCAGCTGCAGCAGTGCATTGCGATGGATTCCGCATTCATCCCTGCGCGGTTCCAGCTGGGACTCACCTACGCTGCACAGAGGAACGATCCCTTCGCGGAGATGGAGGTCTTCAGCTGGCTCATTGCAAGGAACCCGAACGACTTCCTGAGTCTCTACCATCTGTCCGAAGCATTGAAACGCGCCGGCCAGCCCGACAGCGCCGCCGTCATCCTCCGCCGTGCCGTATCGGTGAATCCCCGGTATGTTCCGGCGCTCATCGCGCTCTCCAACTATCTGAACGGACGGAAGCAGTACGCCGATGCGCTGCCGCTGTACCTGCGGGCGGATTCCGTCCGAAGCGGCAATAAGGACCTCCTGTTCCAGATCGGCGAATGCTACCGGCGGCTCGGCGAACTTTCCAACGCGCGCTCCTTCTTCCGGAGAGCGATCGCGCTCGATTCGATGAACGGTCTGTATCACGCGCAGCTGGCGTATGCGTACTTCAGCGATGACCTCTATGATTCCTCCATCGCATCGTACCACACTGCGATTCTGTTCGACGAAGAGAATGCGCAGTATCATCTGAACCTTGCGCTGGTGTACGCAAAACTGGACGATACGACGAACGTGCTCCGCTCGTACGCGGAAGCGGTCCGCGTGATGCATCCTGAGCTTGCAGCAGCGGTCCATTACGATCAAGGAACGTACTGCTTCCAGAAGAAACTGTGGAAGGAGGCGGTCACCGCGTACGGCCGCGCCATTGACATCGATCCCTCGCTCTCTCTGGCCTACTACTTCAAAGGTTCCTGTCACATGCAGCTGAACGAGCACAGTGCGGCGCTGCCGCTCTTCACCGAGTTCCTCTCCCGGAGCAAGAACGATCCGGAGCGGAAAGGGGAACGGTATTCCGCTCAAAAAATGGTGGAATATCTCAGGGATCTGAAGAAAAAGAAATGACCAACCGGCACTGTCGGTAAATTCCCTGAACATTCCGTTCAATTTCCCGTATCTTTCCCCATGTCTTTTACCGCCCCTGACTCCAACGATACTTTCTGGTCCCGCATGAAGCAGGACTGGAATTCCCTGATGACCACCCTTCGCACCGAGTGGGATGAGCTTTCCAACCGTCTGAACAATTCCGGCCGATGGAACACCGCCCTGGTCCGGGAGTCGAATGAGGTGACCGATTTCTATCTGACGGCAGCACAGCACGAACGGCTCAAGACGATGAAGCAGTACGAGCAGGTGCTGTACAAGACCGGCTGGGTCTTCCGGGCGATGTTCGAGAAGCTCCGTCCGGAACGCCGCGTGGTCGCCATCATCGGCGTCCTGCTGCTGTTCTTTGCCGACCAGAACAACAATAACGCGCTGCTCGGCGGCCTCTTCCTGGTGCTGGTGATCATGCTGGAGCTGAAGGACAAACTGGTGGCGCATGACGAACTGGCCGCCGGACGGAAGATCCAGCAGTCGCTGATGCCTCCGCGGATGCCGGCAGTGAACGGCTGGGAACTGTGGCTCTATACCCGTTCCGCGAACGAGGTGTGCGGCGATCTGATCGATTTCTTTCCGGGGGAGGATGGACATTCTTCCGTTGCGATGGCCGATGTCTCCGGGAAAGGACTCCACGCTGCGCTCATCACGGCGAAGCTGCAGGCCACCATCCGCGCGCTGGCGGGAGAGATCCGGACGCTCCCGGAACTCATTGCGCGCATCAACACCATCGTCCACCGTGACAGTCCGTCGCACATCTTCGCCTCCCTTGTCTATGCGGATATCACGGAACAGGAAGGGGCGATCCGGTACGTGAACGCCGGACATTATCCCGCCCTCATCATCCGCCGCGGCTCGTTCGATGAATGTCCGAAAGGGGATCCGGCGCTCGGACTTGCGCGGACCGTGCAGTACAGCGAACAGAGCGTTCGCCTGGAACGCGGGGAGTCGTTCGTTCTGTATTCCGACGGACTGACCGAAGCACAGAACACGCAAGGAGAGTTCTTCGGCAAAGACCGGCTCACGGCGCTCCTCACGTCATCAACAGGCAGTGCGGAGGAGACCGGCGCAGCGGTCCTGCGCGAGGTGGACCGCTTCTGCAGCGGGGCACCGGCGAGCGATGATCTTTCCCTCATCATCCTTCGCCGGACAGGAGCAGCCGCATGACCGGTCCGGCCGAAGAGCGGTCCGCAGAGCGGGCGGCGCAGAAAGGGATCCGTTCCGCTATGACCGGCATTGTGGTGAACGCACTGTTGGCGCTGGTGAAAGGGATCGCCGGATTCATCGGGAATTCGTACGCACTCATCGCCGACGCCATCGAGTCCGCGTCGGATGTGGTCAGTTCGCTCATCGTGGTGAGCGGACTGCGCATCGCGGCGAAACCGCGGGATGAGAACCATCCGTACGGTCACGGCAAAGCAGAACCGATCGCGGCGGTGATCGTAGCGCTCTCCCTGTTCGGCGCCGCGCTCACGATCATCACCCAGAGCTATCACGAGATCGTCACGCCGCATCACGTACCGGCACCGTTCACCCTCATCGTCCTGATCATCGTCGTCCTCACCAAGGAAGCACTGTTCCGGTCCGTGTTCCGCGTTGCCGAAGAGGTGCAGAGCACCGCCGTGCGGACGGACGCGTGGCATCACCGGAGCGACGCCATCACTTCCGCCGCGGCGTTCATCGGCATCTCCCTTGCACTCATCGGCGGCGACGGGTTCGAGAGTGCGGACGACTGGGCGGCCCTCTTCGCGTCGGTCATCATCATCTACAATGCGTATGCACTCTTCCGGCCGGCGCTGGACGAGATCATGGATGCCGCTCCGCCGGCGGACATGATCGCCCAGGTGCGCGCCGCTGCGGGTGCGGTACCGGGAGTGCTCGGACTGGACAAGTGTTACGTGCGGAAGATGGGGCTGGAGTATTTCGTGGACCTGCATGTGGTCGTCAACGGTTCATCGACCGTCCGGGAAGGCCACCGGATCGGCCATGATGTAAAGGATGCCGTCTGCCGGGCCCTTCCCCGCATCGCCGATGTGATGGTGCACGTCGAACCGGACTCGTTCGAGTGACACCGCACGGCGGTTGTATCTCAGCGTGCAATATATTACTTTTGATGAACTGACCATTCGCACCACACATTCGCGCTGTTGTCCGAACACCCCAAGGACCAAGCTGTGAACTGGCATCCATCCATCATCGGCAATTTCTTCCTCATCACGACACTCTTCGCCGTGATCATTGCCTGGCGAACATCCCGGCGGATATTCCCCGGCAGGGATTATCTCGCCCTCTTCATCACGTCCGCCGCTGTCTGGACCCTGACCAGTGCGTTGGAATGGTATTCGGTCGATGCAGAGTCCAAAGCGTTCTGGTCCCAGATGAGCTACATCGGTATCGTGAACGTCTCCCCAGCCTGGCTCTGCTATTCGCTCGTCTATTGCGGTTACTCCCAGTATCTCACCCGCAGGAATCTCCTCCTGTTGTGGATCATCCCTGCGGTGACACTGGCGCTGGCGCTGACGAATGACTGGCACGGACTCAATTGGCCGGCGTACTATCTGATGGAGCACCCGCTCGGCAATTACATGTTCTATGAGCATGGACCTTCGTTCTGGGTGCTGACCGCCTATTGCTACGTGGTGAACATCATCTATAGCATACTGATGGTGCGTCAATCCCGGAGGCTCTACGCTACGTACCGCATGCAGTCCATCATCCTCTTCTTCACCGTTTCACTGCCGTGGATCGGGAACATCCTCTACAACACGCGTATCGTCACCGTCATCGATCTGACGCCAGCGGCGTTCACCATGACCGGTGCGCTGCTGCTGTGGAACATGAAGCAGTACCGCTTGTTCGATATCACTCCTATCGCGCGGGAGCGTCTCTTCTCGGAGTTCCGCCAGATCGCCATCGTGCTGGACGATCAGCTGCGCGTGGTGGACATGAACCCGTTCGCCATGAATCATTTCAACCTCCACCGCACGCCCATCGGCAGACCGGTGCATGAGGTGTTCCATTTCTGGCCGCAGCTGCTGTCGTTCGTCCGCGCAGACAACATCGCGGAACTGGAGCTGAAGATCGACCGGGAGGAATTCCCGGATTGGTACCTGGTATCACGCACCCCCCTGGCGGAAGGGCACGGTTCCGCCGCCGGCACACTCATCATCTGCCGCGACATCACCCGGCAGAAACAACGGGACGATGAACGGGAGATGCTGATCGAGGAACTGCAGGAAGCGCTCGCCAGCGTGAAAACGCTCGGCGGTCTGCTGCCGATCTGCGCCAGCTGCAAGAAGATCCGGGATGATGAAGGCTACTGGAGCCAGGTGGAACAATACATCG
>JAVBYA010000049.1 GCA_030824295.1 Bacteroidota bacterium | reverse complement strand
CCACGGTCGTCACAGGAAGGAAATTCCGTGACCTGCTGGACCTTACGGTCATCTCTGAACCGGAAGCGACCGAGATCGCGTTCTCCTTTGTCGCACAAAAATACCTCGGCGGCGGACAGATCACCGGTATCGCAAGCCTGGGGGGTGAGACGTTCATGGTCTATACCCTGGATGAAGAGAAGAAGATCACCACGGTCCTTTCCAAGAACCAATGCGCTTCCGGAACAGGGGAATTCTTCCTGCAGCAGCTGAAGCGCGTGAACATGGATATCGAAGAGTTTGCAGCGACGCCGTTGAGCGAAGAACCGTTCAAGGTCTCCGGCCGATGCTCCGTCTTCTGCAAATCGGACTGCACCCATGCCCTGAACAAAGGGGTTCCCAAAAGCGATGTGACCGCCGGACTGGCCCTGATGATGTCGGAGAAGGTCGAAGAGCTGCTTTCCGGAGTACGGGAAGGAACGATCCTCGCTGTCGGAGGGGTCACGCTCAATAAAGGGGTGATGTCCTATCTGCAGCAGAAGAACGGCAGCATCATCGTTCCGGAGGAAGCGACATATTTTGAAGCGCTCGGTGCTGCGCTGTACGGCATCAGCAGCGCTGTCAAGCCGATACGCTCGTTGTCGGAAGTGTTCATTCAGAAGGCGAGTTCATTCCAATTCCATCAGCCGCTGGAACAATTCAGGCATAACGTCACCTTCCATTCGTTCGATCTATCCGCTGCGAACGACGGCGACCGCTGCATCCTCGGAATCGATGTCGGCTCGACAACGACCAAGGCCGTACTGCTCCGGTGCAGCGACAATGCTGTTGTCGGGAAGGTCTATCTGTATACGCACGGTAACCCGATCAAAGCCTCCCGTGATTGTTATGCTGAACTGCTCCGGTCCGTCCCGCAACGGATCACGATCGCGGGTATCGGCACGACCGGTTCGGGCAGACAGATCGCAGGACTGCACGCGTTGACGCACGGTATTGTCAATGAGATCATTGCCCATGCAACCGCGGCAACACATTTCGATCCGTCGGTGGATACGATCTATGAGATCGGCGGACAGGATGCAAAGTACACCTTTCTGGTGAACGGTGTCCCGTCCGATTATGCGATGAATGAGGCCTGCTCCGCCGGCACCGGGTCGTTCATCGAAGAAGCGGCATTTGAATCGCTCGGTGTCACCGTCGGAGAGATCGAGCCGATGGCAATGAACGGCGCGACCCCGCCGAATTTCAGCGACCAATGTTCTGCATTCATCAGTTCGGATATCAAAACAGCACTGCAGGAGAACCTGTCCAAAGAGAACATCATCGCAGGATTGGTCTACTCGATCTGCATGAACTACGTGAACCGCGTCCGCGGTACACGCCAGGTCGGCGACAAGATCTTCATGCAGGGTGGGGTCTGTTACAATAAAGCGATCCCCATTGCCATGGCGGCACTGACCGGTTCGCAGATCATCGTCCCGCCGGAACCGGGTCTGATGGGCGCCTTCGGTGTTGCTTTGGAGATCAAAAAAAGGATCGATCTTGGCGTACTCCCGGAGGGATCTTATTCCCTGGCGGAGCTCGCACAGCGCGAAGTGGTCTATAAGGACCCGTTCATCTGCGCCGGCGGCAAGGAGAAATGCGACCGGCAATGTTCCATCAACCGCATCGAAGTGCTCGGCAGGACCTATCCGTTCGGCGGCGCCTGCAATAAATATTACAACACCATCAGCCAGCAGACATACGAGTCCGACCGGTACGATTTCGTGCAGCGGCGCCACAAAGCAACATTCATCCAGTATGCACCGCCGGGCGCGCTTGCATCGGATGCCAGGAGCGTCGGCATCAACCAAACGTTCCATACGCATACGCTCTATCCGCTCTATTATAATTTTTTCACACGGCTCGGCTTTCGTGTCGTTCTGTCCGATACGGTGGAAGAAGGAACACAGCACCGCGAACTGACATCGTACTGTTATCCATGCCAGCTCTCCATCGGATTGTTCCAGAACCTTCTGCAGAAGAACACCGATTACATCTTCGTTCCGCAGATCCTGGAGATGCAGACAGGTGATGAAGGGTATCAGCGGCTCGACTTCAACTGCACCTGCGCTTTTCTCAGCGAAGAACCGTTGTTCCTGCAGCAGGCCTACAAGGATAAACCGCTGAAAGGACGATTCGTCGCTCCGATCCTCAATTTTGCCAATGGCCTGCTCACGGAGACAGCGAAGTTCATCGAGATGGCACGCGCGATGGGCGTCGATGATGAGCAGACGGTCTCCGAAGCGTACTGCTACGCCGTGCAGATGCAGGAAGCGTATCAGGAGCATCTGTTCTCCATCGGCAGGGATGTCATGGCCCTGTTGGAGAAGGATCCCGATGCTGCAGCCATGGTGCTGATCGGCCGGCCGTACAATGCATTCACCGATCTCGCCAACAAAGGGATCCCGCAGAAATTCGCATCCCGCGGCGTCTACATCGTTCCGTTCGATCTGTTCGATTATCGGAAGGAGACCGTTGATGAGGACCAGTACTGGGAGGGATCGAAGAAGATCCTCAAAGCAGCGAAGATCATCGCCCGGCATCCGCAGCTCTTTGCAACATATATCACCAATTATTCCTGCGCACCGGACTCGATGACCATTCCCCAGTTCAGGAAAGCGGTCGGCGCAAAACCGACCCTGACGTTGGAACTGGACGGTCACACCGCCGATGCAGGCATCAACACACGGATCGATGCCGCATTGGATATCATACAAAACTACCGGAAGCTGCGCCTCGTGCAGGAGCAGCAGGAAAAGCCGTTCTCGATCGCCACGGTGAAATTGGACGGGACATCCAGTTTCTTCGTCAGTTCGGACGGCGAGGAGATCCCGCTGAACGATCCGCGTGTGGTGGTGATCGTTCCTTCCATGGGCGATCTGAGCGTGAAACTCTTTGCCGCGAATCTGAGATTCTACGGGTACAATGCCATTGCATTGCCGGAGGGGAACGATGATATCCTGCGGTACGGCCGGGCGAATGCAACCGGGAAGGAATGCCTTCCCCTGCTGCTGCTGGCAGGTTCGCTGCTGGATTTCCTGGAGAACCAGTGGGATAAGAAGAGTTATGTGGCGTATTTCATCGCCCAGGGTGCAGGGAACTGCCGCCTCGGTCAATATCCGGTGTTCCTTCGCGAACTCATCAAGCGAAAAAAAATACCGAATGTTGCAACCATGGTGCTGATGAATGAGGACGGATTTGCCGGACTCGGACCCGATATTGCCATGACGGGGATCCAGTCGCTGATCGCCGCGGACGTCCTGGACGATGTCCGCTCGGGGATCATGGCGAACGCCGCCCGTCCGGAAGAGGGATTGCGGATCTTCAACGAAGAGTTCTCCAAACTGCTCGAACAGAACGAGCATGCACCGCAGAAATTGCCGAATGCGCTGCGGACGTTCTCTGCTGCCATTCACAAGAGGGTCCCCGCAAAGACGAAGATCGGCGATGCGCGGTATATCGCGATGGTCGGTGAGATCTACGTGCGGCGGGACCATTTCGCGCATAAATACCTGAACAAGCGTTTTGCGGAGAAGGGCTTCATCCTGAAGGACGCGTATCTCACGGAATGGATCTTCTATGTCGATTACCTTCTCAAACTGAAACTGCTGGAGGCGGAGCATTCGTTCAAGAAGAAATATGAGCGTGCACTCCGTATCTTTTTCATGCGCATCGCCGAGTTCCGGGTCAAATCGACCCTTGTACGGACCGGATACTACAAATTCGCA
This sequence comes from Bacteroidota bacterium, assembly GCA_030824295.1. Classification (GTDB taxonomy): domain Bacteria; phylum Bacteroidota; class Ignavibacteria; order UBA10030; family UBA8401; genus UBA8401. The sequence goes on along the minus strand of JAVBYA010000049.1, from coordinate 12,413 downwards.
TTCACCGATATCGAATCGGTCCTGAAGCACAGTAAGCATATCATCCCGCTGGATTGCAAAGGTGAGCCGGGACTGACACTCGGCATCGCTATGCACGAGATCATCGAGAAATACTGCGGTGTTGTGAATCTGGGGCCATTCGGGTGTATGCCGACGCGGTTTGCGGAATCCGTCAGTCTTCCGGAAATGAACATCAAGAACAAGATCGCCGCAAAACGGCTGAACGATCCGTCGTATGCGTTGCCGGAATATTTCCATGATGAGATGCATCTGCCGTTCCTCACCATCGAAACGGACGGCACCGTGTACCCTCAGGCGATCGAAGCACGGATCGAGACGTTCCTGCTGCATTGCGGACGGATGGCCCAGCTCATGGACCGGATGAAGCATTCAAGGCGGATATCGAAGTTCTGGATGAAGGCGGCCGCACTCTTCGGCATCACGCGGTAGCTGTTCGTTCTGCTGCAATCAAGAGATCACTGGAAAGGGATCACCGATCATGAAACCTGTCATCCACGTGCGGTCCATCCTCGCTGCACTCCTGTGCATCGTCCTGCTCACCCCCGCGGACCTTCCTGCGCAAAGTGAACTGACCCCGGCGTCGCACATCGTATACGATTTCCTCAAACGCATGCAGCTTCGCGGAGTGCTGCCGCTGTACAATAGTTCCGTGGTCCCCATATCGCGGCGTGAAACCGCCGCATCGCTGCAGCACATCGCCTCCCGCACCGATGCCCTGTCCTCCGTCGACAAGGATATCCTCCGCAATCTTCTCGTGGAGTTCTCATACGATGGTTCCCTCTCCGATTCGCTCAGCTACAGCTTTCTGGATGACGTGTCGTTCATCAAACCGTTCGACAATGACAGGAAAAAGCATCTCTACTTCTATACGGATGACCACGCTTCACTCTTCGTTGACGGTATCGGCTCCCTTTCGTATCGGACATTCCATGGTGATCAATACGATAATGCCCTCCTGCTCGGACAGTTCGCAGCCCGGGTCCGCGGCACACTCTATAATAACACTGCATACTACATCCGTCTGTCCAACGGACAGGCCCTGACCGGGACCGCGGCAGACCGGGCCGTTGCAGCCCGCTTCGACAAAGTGCTGTCGTCGAACACGAAGTTCTCGGTGGAACGAACGAAGAATTTTGACACGTACGAAGGGTATCTGCGGTTTCAAACGGATAACAACTGGCTGGCATTCACGCTCGGACGAGAGCATGTCGGATACGGATTCGGCTACATGGACCGGATCTTCCTCTCGAACAATTCCATCCCTTTTGATTTTGCAAAACTCGACCTGCAGTATAAGAACGTGCACTATTCCTATGTCTATGGGAATCTCAACGGCGACTCGCTCGGCCGAACGCTGTCGTCCAAACACATCGTTGCACAACGCCTCACGATGAATTTCGAGAGGATCAAGATCGGGATCTTTGAATCGGTGATCATCAGCGAAAAGCCGATGAGTTTCACGTTCATGAACCCTGTCGGCTTCCTTGTCTCCGCAGACCTTTCAACCGCCGTGTCGCAAACGACCAATTCATTCCTCGGGATCGATGCTGAATTCATTCCGGTGAGGGACATCGCCCTCCAGGGCTCGCTGCTCATTGACGATTGGAACTTTGCGACCATTTCCAACAACGATTCGACCGCCAACGACAATAAGTTCGGATACCAGTGCGGATTCCAATGGCAGGATGCCTTCACATTGTCCGATCTTTCTCTCATTGCCGAATTCACGCATATCGGCCAATTCGTGTACTCGCACCGGTCGAATATGAGCACATATACCAATTCAAAGGTGTCCCTCGGTCACGCCGTTCCGCCGAACTCTCAGGAGCTAGCCGTGAAGATCGGCTATGATCTGTCGTACCGCCTGGGGTTCTCCGTGGCCTACAAAGCACAGAATTCGGCCGGCGGCCTCCGTTTTGCACCGAACGGCAAGCTCATCACCAATTTCGGCGGGAGTATCCTCCGCGGTGAAGGGGATTTCTATCAGAAGAACGTTTTCCTGGAGGGTGATCGGTACGATAAGAACAGCACCATCATCGAGGTCCGGTCAGAACCGTTCCGTCAATTCACCGTTACGGTGAACTATTCGATGCTCTCCATCAAGGATCATACCGTGAACAAGGTGTATTCGGACGATCTGATGACCGTGACCGCAGAGCTGGACTTCTAAGGGAGGACGGGACCGCAACACACCGTCGTTCGCATGCCGTGATGGCTCACAGCGTACATTCGGATGGCGGTCAGCCGGGATGTGTGCCGCAGAACGTTGTCAATACTCCTTCGCGTACTCTGTCCGTATCTGTTCTTTCCGTTTTTTTGTCTTCAGGAAGTATCCCTTGGTGAGATGATGGAGCACCATATCGGGATGGTGGATCAGGAATGTGAAGAACGATGTGACGAAGAACGAGGGATACCGCCTGATCAATCGGAAGAGGGAGCCCGAGTCAACAAGGAACTTCTGCACCAGGGAGTCGAACACTTCAAAGAGCTCCTGCGATGAAAGTGTGTCGGTCCTGACATTGGCATGATAGAGATCATACTTCGAATAATCGTACAGATTGGTGATAAAATTCTTCGCTTTCAGTTCTTCGCGTAATGCCGTTCCCGGATAGGGTGTCAATGTCAGGAACGCCGCAATATCGAGCTTCAGCATTTTCACGTACTCATACGTTGCCAGCATCGATTCCTTTGTTTCGTTCGGCATGCCGAAAATGATCCCTCCGAACACGAAGATGTTCTCGTCCCGGAGCATCTTGACCACGACCGCGATATCACTCGATGCGAACTGATTGTCCTTCTTGAAGAATTTGAGTGTTTCGTCCGATTGGTTCTCTATCCCCAAAAAGACCCATTCAAATCCCGCTCTGCGGATGAGCTTCACCAGGCCGGGATTATCGTAGAACCCTTTCACGCTCGCCTGGATGAAATACTTCATATCGTGCAGTCCTTCGCGGATGATCGCCTCACACAGCTGCTCGAAGTGCCTCACATGAAGGGTGATATTATCATCATTGAAGAAGATCGCCTGGGCACCGCGGCGTTTGGCATCTTTCAGGTCTTCGATGATCCTGTCGATCGCATAGAGCCGGAAACTTCTGCCGTACATCTTGGTGATGGAACAAAAATTACAGGTATACGTGCAGCCGCGGGACGTTTCGCACACATCCGCTTTGTAATGGAAGATGTTGAAGCCTTTAGAAAAGACCCGCGCTGACCGGTCCGGCAGCTTCACCGTATTCAGGTCCAACAATTCCCCGCAGGGATTATGGACCAATTTCCCGTCCTTCTTATAGACCAATCCGGGCACATCGGAGAAATCACCGCCGCTGTGAACATTCTGGACGAACCGGTCGAATGCGGCCTCCCCTTCACCGCGGATCATATAATCGAAATATTGATACGCTGTCTCCGAAGCGATCTCGTTGAAGCTGATCGTGGGATAATATCCGCCAACGATGGTGATGATGCTGCTGTTGACCTCCTTGGTGATCCGTGCAAGTTCCTGCACTTCATCCGCATGGATCAGCATGGACGAGAAACCAATGATGTCGAACGAATGCTCTTTGATGTACTGGGTGAAATACGCTTTGGATTTGAACCGAACCGCGATGAGGTCCAGAATTTGTACTGTGCAGATCTCTTTGTTGATATTCCCGGCAAGAGAGGTCAAACCGCAGTTCTGAACGTTGAAGAAATACTCGAATCCGCCGACAGTTCTCGACGGGGAGACCAACAATATGTTCAGCATACAACCTCTGCGTGATGTTTGGGAACGGAGCAGTGGAACGCCGTGAGCAGACACATCACAGGACCGGAAGATCATACCCCGTTTTTGAGCGGTCACAGCAATTAAACCATATTAATTCCAAGTATCAAGACCCGCGGGGTGTCCGCATCACTCGGGCGTGAGCGATGGCATGTCTGACAGAACCAAGGAACTGTTGAGAGAAAGGGGGATGCAGGACGGATGGAGCAGGTATTCATCGGTACTCGTGAGGACTGACCAAGGGAGTGAACAGAGCAAGATATTGACGGTATTTCAGGTCACCCGACAACACGCAGAAGGGCTCAGACAAGGCTCGTTGCTCGGGACTCTTCGACTCGAAGGATAGCTTAGGAGCTCTGAGCGAGTCCCCTTGTTTAAAACAACGCGTCCCGACCATGAAACATGGACGGGACGAGTCGAAGAGCTCCGCGGGTAGGGCTCGAACCTACAACCCCGTGATTAACAGTCACGTGCTCTGCCATTGAGCTACCGCGGAATCAAAACGATGTGGAATCGTTTAAGGTTTGACCATACAATATAGCCAAGAGAGGGTAAAAAGTCAACGATTCACTCTTAAAATCACGGTATTCTGATAAAAGACTAATTTTTCACCATGTTGACTGCCCCTCACCATTTCGGTATATTCATAAAAGAGCCTGCTGTCGCTGTTCGCGACACGCGTCACACTTTTCTATCACGAACAGTCTCACTTTAAAAGAAACTCACCGTCGAATTCGTCTGTTATAGAGACCATCACTACGAAGGAATGATCAATGGAAGGTAATTTCTCGAACCGCGTTCAGGATGTCATCCGTCTCAGCCGTGAAGAAGCACTCCGCCTCGGACACGATTATATCGGCACGGAACATCTGCTGTTGGGTATCATCCGTGAAGGAGAAGGGATCGCGGTAAAGATCCTCCGCAATCTCGGATGCGACCTCTATAAATTGAAGAAAGCCGTGGAAGACACCGTCCGCACCTCCGGCGGTACCCTCACCATCGGAAATATCCCGCTCACCAAACAGGCGGAGAAGGTCCTCAAGATCACCTACCTGGAAGCGAAACTCTACAAGTCCGATGTGATCGGCACCGAGCATCTGCTGCTGTCGCTGCTGCGGGACGACGATAACATCGCCGCACAGATCATGCATCAATTCGAAGTGCATTACGATAAAGTGCGCGCAGAACTGGACAATATCATCAGCGGCAAACCCTCCACTCCCCCGGCAGCCGGCGGAACCGCCGCACAACCCGCAGAGAAGAAACAGGATAAATCCAAGACGCCGGTGCTGGACAATTTCGGACGCGATCTGACGAAACTCGCTGCCGAAGCAAAGCTCGATCCGGTCGTCGGACGGGAAAAAGAGATCGAACGCGTAGCGCAGGTCCTTTCGCGCAGAAAGAAGAACAACCCCGTTCTCATCGGGGAACCGGGCGTCGGTAAGACGGCCATTGCCGAAGGACTTGCACTCCGCATCATCAATAAGAAAGTATCACGCGTGCTGCACGACAAGCGCGTTGTCACTCTCGATCTGGCAGCACTGGTCGCAGGCACGAAGTACCGCGGTCAGTTCGAAGAACGGATGAAAGCAGTGATGAACGAACTGGAGAAGGCGCGCGACGTGATCCTCTTCATCGACGAGCTGCATACGATCGTCGGCGCCGGCGGCGCATCCGGTTCGCTGGATGCTTCGAACATGTTCAAACCTGCCCTCTCCCGCGGCGAACTGCAGTGCATCGGCGCCACCACGCTGGATGAATACCGGCAGTTCATCGAGAAGGACGGTGCACTCGACCGCCGCTTCCAGAAGATCATGATCGATCCGGCAAGTGTGGACGATACGATCCAGATCCTGTCCAACATCAAGGATAAGTACGAACAGCATCATGGTGTCCGCTACACGGAGAAAGCGATCGTTGCCGCCGTGAAACTGAGCGACCGGTACATCACCGACCGCAATCTGCCGGACAAGGCGATCGATGTGCTGGATGAAGCCGGAGCCCGCGTCCACTTGGCGAATATCGTCGTGCCGCAGGAGATCCTGAAACTGGAAGAAGAGATCGAGAAGATCAAACTGTCGAAGAATTCCGTCGTGAAGAGCCAGAATTTCGAGGAAGCGGCACGCCTGCGCGACCTGGAAAAGAAACTGCTGAGCGACCTGGAGATCGCCAAACGGGAATGGGAACTGAAGTCCCAGGCGATGGTCTTTGAAGTGACCGAGGACCATATGTCCGACGTGGTCGCGATGATGACCAGCATCCCGGTGAACAAGATCGCCGAAGGTGAGACGCAGAAACTGCTCAAGATGGATTCGGCGCTGAAGAATATCATCATCGGACAGGATGAAGCGATCGAGAAACTGACGAAAGCCATCCGCCGCGCACGCTCCGGTCTGAAGGACCCGAAACGTCCCATCGGCTCGTTCATCTTCCTGGGACCGACCGGCGTCGGCAAGACCGAGTTGGCAAAAGTGCTGGCGAAATATCTGTTCGATTCGGATGATTCACTCATCCGCGTGGACATGAGCGAATACATGGAGAAATTCTCCGTTTCTCGTCTCGTCGGAGCGCCTCCGGGCTATGTGGGATATGAAGAAGGCGGCCAACTCACCGAGAAGGTCCGTCGCAAACCGTATTCGGTAGTTCTGTTGGACGAGATCGAGAAGGCACATCCGGACGTATTCAACATCCTGCTGCAGGTGCTCGATGACGGTCTGCTCACCGATTCGCTCGGCCGGAAGGTCGATTTCAAGAACACCATCCTCATCATGACATCCAACATCGGCGCCCGGGATATCAAAGTGTCCAAGGGCTTCGGTTTCGGTGAAGAGACGGTGAGCGACAAGTATAAACTGATGAAGGATACCGTGGACGAAGCGGTGAAACGTGTCTTCAATCCGGAGTTCCTGAACCGTATCGACGATACGATCGTCTTCCATCAGCTGAACAAGGAAGATATCACGAAGATCATCGACATCCAGGTGAAGGAACTTTTCAAACGGATGAGCACCATGAACATCTCCATCGAGCTCACGAAGGGCGCCAAGGAATTCCTTGCGGAGAAAGGGTACGACCAGCTCTACGGTGCCCGTCCGCTCCGCCGCGCACTGCAGAAGTACGTGGAGGACCCGGTGGCCGAAGAGATCCTGAAAGGGACCTTCACCGAAGGGAGCGTCATCAAGGTGAAACTGAACAAGAAGAAGGACGACCTCACGTTCACGTCCGGAAACCAGCCGGACGACGGCGGAGAAGCGCCGGAAGAGATGAAACAGGAGGACGTAGCATAGTCCAACTTCCATAAGTATAACAAAACAAAACCCCGATCAGTAATGATCGGGGTTTTGTCTTTTAAACTCCTCTGCGTCTCTCCGTCTCCGCGTTCAGCTTTCCCTTTTTTTTCCTCCGCGTCTCTCCGTCTCCGCGTTCATCTTTTTTCCTCTCCGCGTCTCTCCGTCTCCGCGTTCAGCTTTTGCTTTTTTCTCCTCCGCGCCTCTGCGTCTCCGCGTTCATCTTTTTTCCTCTCCGCGTCTCTCCGTCTCCGCGTTCAGCTTTTGTGTTTTACTCCTCCGCGCCTCTGCGTCTCTGCGTTCATCTTTTGCTTTTTTCTCCTCCGCGCCTCAGCGTCTCCGCGTTCTGCTTTTGTGTGTTATTCTCTCCGCGCCTCTCCGTCTCCGCGTTCATCCCTTTTTCAGCTCACGGTAGAACACGATCAGATCCGTTCCGACCGGCGTCCCGCCGCACTGCCGCACCATTGTCGTGATCTGTCCGCGGTGATACGTGGAGTGATTCACCAGATGCTGCAGTGATTGTCCGACCAGCTGCGTCACCTGCTCCCCTTTCAGATTATGGAAGGTGAGAGATCGTCCGAGGAGATCATCCTTCACCTCGGTCATATACTGCTCCCACCCTTTCTCCACCTCGGTCCATTTCGACCGGAGTTCGGCATACGAGGGATACGACTCTGCTTTCATGAAGACCCCGGGATCCGCGCCGTTCAGGCGCTGCAGCCAGATATCCTCCGCTCCGCAGAGGTGTACGAGTGTGCCGTGGATGCTGCCGAAACTGTTCTTCAGGTCACGGTAAAGCTGTTCCTCCGGCAGGGACTCCACTGCCAGCCGCGTGCGTGCGTTGGCCCAATGATTGAATGTGTAGAGTATCCGAAGATCGTTGACATCCATACTATCCTCTCTTAGTTGTTGTGCTGCATATTCCGTGTTGCGATCCGGTCGATGCGGTTCAAACGGTCGCGCAATATTGAACGTTCTTCTTCGGTAATTGAGGACCACATGTTCATCCGTTCGCCGGGGTCCCCCTCCAGATCGTACGCTTCATATTGGATGAGTCCGTCCTTCTGGGTCATGATGTACTTCCAGTGACCGATCACCATCGCTTTGGTATCGATCATATCCTTCCCCACCACCGGCACGATCCGCTCCTGCGGTAAGGGGTTGAAAAGTGTATGTCCATAGTGTGAACGTTCATCCGTCGTTCCTGGAGTGAGACCATAGAGATGCATCAGAGTCGGAAAAACATCCAGATGCGATGTCGGCATACTGCTGTTGGCCGAAATTGTTTGCCGGAGCGCCGTTGGGAATCCGGGAGGCAGATAGACCCACATTGGCACGTCGATCTCCTCGCTGTAGAGGGTGTTCAGATGTCCGTTGTGTCCCCGCTCCCCGAACGCCTCGCCGTGGTCCGACAGGAAGAAGATCACCGTCGAATCCAGCATGCCAGAGCGCTGCAGCACCGAAAAATACCGGCGCAGCATCGCATCCTGTTCCAGGATCGTGTTCTCATAGCGTTCCACACCGGAGGAATCGGGATGGAACCGGAACACACGGGATGGCTCCTTCACCGAATACGGGAAGTGTGTGTTGTTGAACTGGATCACCGTGAGGAACGGCGGCCGCAGCGCAGTGCTGAACAGCCGGGAGACGGCGGTCGTAAGCGTATCATCATCCACTCCGAGATCGTTGAATTCTTCCCACTCCAGTTTATCCTGACAGACGAACGTGTCGAGGGACGTATTATAGATGAGGTCGATCGTACTGCGCTGCAGGGACTGTGAAGTGAAGAAGTACGTGCGCGCATCGGTCCTGTTCCGTACGTGATCATAGATGTACGGCACATCGTCCTTCCGGACCGTGAAGAGTCCGGAGAGCATCATCGGAACGGAATACTGCGTGGAGACAGCATTGCTTACGTGGCGGCGGAAGAGGTACACCGAACCGGATGCCGTCAGACTGTCCAGGAACGGCGTGGTCGGACGGATGTGACCATAGGCGGACATGCTCCGTTTCCGCACGCTTTCACTGATGAAGATGATGCAGTTGTACCGGGCAGTGCTGCGTGTTGTGTCCTGCAGTGTGAAGCGGCGGCGCATGTACCCGCCCCGCAGATCGAAGGACCGCCCGAACCACCGTTCCTGTAATGCATACTTCAGGGAGAACACTGTGGCGGGAGTGAATGAATAACTGGCCGGTGCGAACCGGACGTTATTATCGAACACGACGACCGCACCGATGAAGAGAACGATGAGTGTGCGGCGGAGACGGAGGGAAAGCGGCTGTACGGCATTCACGGAGAGCTGCAGCAGCTTGAACTGTACGGCTGTGAGCAGCAGGAACCATGCGGCATGGTGCCAGTCCGCACTGGAACGGATGAGACTGAGCGCGTCGGCGGAATGATCGAGCAGATAGTTGACGGCATACGGATTGGGAAGGATCCCGAAATAGAAATAATGACCGTACGCAACCACCTGAACGGCGCTGATGAATGCCGCAACAGCTAGGACCGCCCGGTTGCGGTGACGGCCGAACATCGCCAGCAGATGCACGACAGTACATATCGCAAGCCATTCGAACAGGAATGAAACGGGAAAATGCAGGAAGGTGGACCAATCCAGCAGCCGCAGGTATGGGTACCGGATGGCAAAGTCCATGACGAGCACCAGCAGCGGCACAGAGCAGAGCGCAAGATATGGGTAGCGCGGCGGGGTGGTTCCGTCGGTCATACGTGCACTGGTCGGTTCATTGCAGATTCTCTTTGAGTTTGGCGAGGAACTTCAGTGCATCGAGCGGCGTCATGGCATTCACGTCCAGCTTCTTGATGGCATCGCGCAGCTCGTCATCCTTCAGTTCGAACATCGTGATCTGCGGCGTGCTGTCCGCTTTCACCGCGCGGCGTTTCGTGCGCCGGACCTCGGACGGGTCGGCGGGCTGTTCTCCGTGCGGCGTGAGCTGTGATGATTCGAGATTCTCCAGGATCCGCTTCGCACGGTCCGTGAGCGAGACCGGCAGTCCGGCCATCATCGCCACCTGGATGCCGTAGGAATGGTCCGCCGTACCGGGAGTGACCGTGTGCAGAAAGACCACTTTATCCCCGTATTCCTTCACATCCACCTTGTAGTTCTTGATGCGGGGATAGAGCGCTGCCAGTTCGTTCAGTTCGTGATAGTGCGTGGCGAACATGGTCCGCGCACCGATCTGCTCATGCAGATACTCGGTGAGCGCCCAGGCGATGGAAATGCCGTCGAATGTGCTCGTGCCGCGCCCCACTTCGTCCAGCAGGATGAGACTCCGCTTCGTTGCGCGGTTGACGATATTCGCCGCTTCGTGCATCTCCACCAGGAACGTGCTTTCGCCGCTCGTGATGTTGTCGCTCGCACCGACACGGGTGAAGATATTATCGACCAGTCCCACCACGGCGCGCTTGGCAGGAACGAAGCTGCCGATGTGCGCCAGCAGGACGATCAGTCCGGCCTGACGCAGATACGAGGACTTACCGCTCATGTTCGGACCGGTGATGATGAGGATCTGCTGCTGTTTGGTATCCAGCGCGACGGAATTGGGGATGTACTGCTCACCGACCGGAAGCAACTGCTCGATCACCGGATGCCGCCCCTCTTCAATGATCAGTGCCTCCCCTTCATTCACTTCCGGTTTCGTGTAGCGGTTCTCCTGCGCTGCCTGCGCAAGAGAGACGAGACAGTCCAGAGTGGCGATCTGCTGCGCGTTGGACTGGATGATGCCGGCGTACTGCGATGCGAAGAGACGGAGTTCGTTGAACAATCTCGTCTCGATCGCCAGGATCTTCTCATCCGCATTCAGCACTTTGTCCTCGTACTCCTTCAGCTCCGGCGTGATGTACCGTTCCGCATTCGTCATGGTCTGCTTGCGGATGTAATCGCCCGGGATCTTCTCCTTGTGCGTATGCGTAATCTCGATGAAATACCCGAACACATTGTTGAAGCCGATCTTCAGTGACGGGATGCCGGTCCGTTCCCGTTCCTTCACCTGCAGGTTCGCGATCCAATCCTTGGCGGAGAACGAGAGGGAACGCAGTTCGTCCAGCTCCGCATTGAATCCCTGCCGGATCACCCCGCCGTCCTCGAACTTCATCGGCGGATCGTCGGCGATCGCTATGGTGATCGCTTCGGTCAGTTCTTCCAACGGCTGCAATTTCGCGTTGATCTCATGCAGTGTTGAATCACCCTTCGACTCATCACGACTTCGTCGTGATTCGCTCAGGGTGACTGATTCTTTTATAGGCGAGTCATCCTGAGCGAGTCCCGCGCTCTTTGCGGGACGAGTCGAAGGATCGCTCAGGGTGACTTCGGGAAGGAGCTGCTTTAACTTCGGGATGCCCCCGAGGATCCGCTTCAACGCCAGCATCTCGCGCGGATTGGCGCGGTTGGTGGCAATGCGGGCGATGAGCCGCTCCATATCCCCGATCTCGGCGAGTTCCGTCTGCAGGTCCGCGCGGAGCGATGTGCGGTTCACCAGCACTTCCACGCCGCCCGAACGCCAGAGGATCTGCTCGATGGAACGGAGCGGATTGTTCACCCATTTCTTCAGCAGCCGCGCTCCCATCGGCGTGCTCGTTTTGTCCAGCACGGAGAAGAGCGTGCCGTCCAGCGAACCGCCCATGGAGGAGGTGATCTCCAGGTTACGTTTCGTGGCCGGATCCAGCACGATGGTCCCTTCCACCGAATACGGGACGATCTTCTGGATGTGCGCCAGGTTCGCTTTCTGCGTTTCGTTCAGATAATGCATCACCCCGCCGGCGGCGATGATGCCGATGCTCATGGATTCGATACCGAATCCTTTCAGGGATTGCGTCTTGAAATGCTGCAGCAGTTTGTCCGTACCGTAATCATACTGAAAGAGCCAGTCATCGAGCGATGTATAAATGCCGTGGTATTGACCGCGCAGCAGTTCCTGCAGCGATTCCTTGTCCCGCTTCTGCACCAGCAGTTCAGCGGGAGCGATGGACATGAGGATCTCGGGAAGCTGACGGAACGGGAATTCCGCCGTGAAGAATTCGCCGGTGGAGATGTCAACAAAGGAGAAACCGACCGGATCGTTTGCGGCGGCAATGGCACTCGGCAGAGCGATGCCGGCGAGATAGTTGTTCTGCTTCTGGTCCAGGATCTTGTCCGAGAACGAAACACCGGGCGTGACCACTTCGATCACATCGCGTTTCACGATCCCCTTGGCGAACTTCGGGTCCTCCAGCTGTTCGCAGACCGCTACGCGGAGTCCGGCTTTCAGCAGTTTCGGCAGATACGTTTCGAGCGCATGATACGGGAATCCGGCCAGCGGCGTCTCCCCCCCATCCCCCGATT
>JAVBYA010000096.1 GCA_030824295.1 Bacteroidota bacterium | reverse complement strand
TAATGAAGTTGTCCGGTATGCGATCGGCAAGAAGCAGCGCTATGAACTGGAATACCGGTTCCGCCGGAAGGATGGTGTGCAGATCTGGCTGTGGGAACGGGGCAATCCGGTGCTTGACGAGGATGGGAACATCAAATATGTGGAAGGGTATGTTGCCGATGTCTCGCTCAGCAAAACGGCATTGGAAGGACTCCAGCAATCCGAGCAGCGGTTCCGCGTGGTGTGGGAATCCACGAACGAAGCGATGCGCCTGACCAATGCCGATGGGAACATCGTCATGGTGAACGAAGCATATTGTGCGTTGGTGCGGATGTCCCGCGAAGAACTCATCGGCTCTCCGCTCTCCGTGGTCTATCCCGAGCATCGCACGGAACACGTGATGGAGCGGTACAGGGATAATTTCCGCAGCCGTGATGTGCTCGAATTCTTCGAACAGGATGTCACGCTGAAGGATAACTCGGTCATCTTCGTTCAGGCATCCAATGCGTTCCTGACGCTGTCCGGTGAAGAGACATTGCTGCTGAGCGTGTTCCGTGATATCACGGCCCGCGTCCATGCAGAGCGCGAAGTGCTGCTGAGCGAACAGCGTTACCGCTCGCTCATCGAAACATCGCTGGACGGCTTCTGGGCTGTGGACATGAACGGCAACATCCTGGAAGTGAACGATGCGTACTGCCGGATGTCGGGATACTCACGGGAAGAGATACTGGGGATGAATATCGCCGATCTGGAAGTGAACGAGAAGCTGGAGGAGGTCGTGCAGCGGATCCGGATGATCCAGGAACATGGAAAGCTGAAATTCGAATCGCAGCACCGTACCCGGTCCGGTGACCTCGTGCTGGTGGAGATCAGCACGGTGTACCATAAGGAGTGGAACGAGATCCTTGCGTTCTTCAACAATATCACACAGAAGAGGGCATCCGAACAAGCGCTCATCGAGCGGGAGATCCAGTACCGCAGTCTCATCACCACCATGCACCAGGGGATGGCATTCCATGAGATGATCTTCGATGTGAACGGGACACCGTCCGATTACCGCTTCCTGGATGTGAATCCCAGTTTTGAACAGTTGACGGGACTGGCGGCATCCGAACTCATCGGCAGAACGGTCCTGGAGGTGATGCCCGATACGGAACAGCACTGGATCGAGAACTATGGATTGGTCACGATCACCGGTATTCCCAGCGTCATCGAGAACTATTCAGAGGCGCTGGAAAAATATTTCGAGGTTGTCGCCTATCGGCCGAAGCCCGGGCATTTCGCTACGATCATCACCGACATCACCGACCGCAAACGGTCCGAAGAGCAGGTGATCGCGAACGAACGGCGCTACCGTCTGCTGGCGGAGAACTCCACCGATGTCATCTGGACGATGACCTTCGAAGGCGACTTCACCTATATCAGTCCTTCGGTGATGCAGCTGCGCGGATACACTCCGGAAGAGGTGATGCAGCAGACATTGGAGGAAGTGATCTGTCCCGGTTCGATCCCCAGCGTGGTGGAGGGATTGAAGAAAAGGGCCGATCAGGCACAGAGCGGTGAATTTGTACAGCATGAATTCTACGAAGTGGAGCAGCCGTGCAAGAACGGAACGACCGTCTGGACGGAAGTGGTCACGCACATCATGCGCGATGAACGCGGCACAGCGACGGGCATCATCGGCGTTTCACGCGATATCACCGCCCGCAAACGTTCCGAAGACCTGCTGCGGGCCCGGCTGCTGCTGAGCGAGTATGCCACGACCCATACCGTCAAGGAACTGCTTCGGAAGATCCTGGATGAAGCGGAGCGGATCACCGAGAGCACCATCGGGTTCTTCCATTTTGTGGAGGATGACCAGAACACCATCGTATTGCAGACCTGGTCCACCAATACCCTCTCCACCATGTGTCATGCGGAAGGGGACGGGCAGCACTACCCCATCGATAAGGCCGGTGTGTGGGTGGAATGCGTGTTCCAACGGGCGCCGGTGGTCCACAATAATTTTGCGGCCGTGCCGAACCGGAAAGGACTTCCGGCGGGGCATGCACCCATCTTCCGTGAACTGCTCATCCCGATCATGCGCAACGAAAAAGTGGTCGGCATCATGGGGGTAGGGAACAAGCTGTTCAATTATGATCAGCGGGATGTCGATATCGCGATGCAGCTGGCAACGATGTCGTGGGATATCCTCGAACGCCGCCGTGCCGAACTGGCGCTGCAGAAACATGAACAGGCGCTGGCCGGTCTTTCCACCGCTGCGGTCGATCTGCTCAATATGAACGAACGGAACAGTGAGGAGACCATCCTTTCCGCATTGTCGAAATTAGGTACCGGACTCGATGCGGACCGTGTGTACATCTTCCAGAACGTCACCGACCGGGACGGTACGCTGTACACTTCCATGGTGCACGAATGGACCGATGAAGGGATCTCTCGCGAGCTCCAGAATCCCAAGATGCAGTACATCCGGTTCGATCAGGAACTCCCGACGGTATGGACGGTACTCAGTGCCGGACGAACGCTGAATGCCTACACTCATGAATTGACGGAACCGGAACAGATCCTTCTGCGTGAACAGAATATTCAGAGCATCATCCTCGTGCCGATCATGATCGATGAACGGTTCTGGGGATTCCTTGGGGTCGATGCCGTCCGGTCGGCACGGCGGTGGAGTCTGGACCAGGATTCCGTGGTCCGCGTGGCAGCAGAGAGCATCGGCATCGCGTTCCAGCGCATCTCGGCGGTCTCCCAGCTCTTTGAGCGCGAACAGATGCTGAAGTTCGCGCTGGAAGCCTCCGGCGACGGCGTATGGAACTTCACCATCCCGACGAATGAACTCTATCTTTCGCGGGAAGCGAAGCTCCTCGCCGGCTACCAGAACGATGAGTTTCCGGACCGCTTCGATGCATGGATGGAATTGGTGCATCCGGAGGACAAGGCGGGGGTACAGATCGCCATGGACCGTCATTTACGCGGCGAAGCTCCGATCTTCATCAACGAACACCGGCTGAAGTGCAAGGATGGTTCGTACCGCTGGATGCTCGACCGAGGGAAAGTGCTCACCTGGAACAAGGACGGAACGCCGTACCAGATCTTCGGGACCTATTCCGATATCCATCACCGGAAGGTGACGGAGGAACAAGTGAAGGAACTGAACGAACAGCTGGAACAGAAAGTGACCGAGCGGACCAAGCAGCTGCGCGAATCGATGCAGGAGATGGAATCCTTCTCCTACAGCATCTCGCACGATCTGCGGGCGCCGGTACGCGCGATCGACTCGTTCACCAAGATCCTTTCGGACGAGGAGGAGACGCGGCTCAGTGCGGAAGGGAAGCGTCTGTTGAACACCGTCCGGTCGAACACGGCCCGCATGGGCAGGATGATCGACGACCTGCTGCAGTTCTCCCGGATGAGCCGTGCCGAGATATCGAAAGTGCCGTTCGATATGGGGTCCCTGGTGATGAAGGTCGCGGAGGAAGCGCGGGCAGTGGAAGCGAACCGCACCATCAGCATCAAGGTCCATCCGCTGCCGCGGGCCTACGGCGATCCGTCGCTGCTGCGGCAAGTGGCGGTGAACCTGATCGGCAATGCAGTGAAATTCACGAGGAACCGGACCGAAGCAGTGATCGAGATCGGCGGCGAGGAAACGGACGGCGTACTCTCCTACTGGGTGAAGGATAACGGCACCGGATTCGATATGCGGTATGTCGATAAATTGTTCGGTGTGTTCCAGCGTCTGCACAACCAGAAGGAGTTCGAAGGGACCGGTGTCGGACTTGCCATCGTCCACCGCATCCTGCAGAAGCACGGAGGCAATATCACGGTGCAGAGCCTGGAAGGGACCGGCACCACATTCACATTCACCATCCCGGCGCAGGAATAACGTTCCATTGCGCCGGACGTACCGAGGTCACCTATGTCACACCATCCGCTGGAGATCATCATCGTTGAGGATGATCCGAATGATTATGAGATCACACTGCGCATCCTGAAACGGCGCGGTATGGCCGCCAACGTTCAATGGCTGAAGGATGGAGAGGAAGCGCTCATCTTTGCCGAGAAGCTCCGCACCGTCATCGCCGCCGAAGGGAAGCGGCTTCCCCGTATCGTCATTCTGGACATCAAACTTCCCAAGGTGATCGGATTCGAAGTGCTGAAAGTGTTCAAGCAGGACGAACTGCTGCAGTACATCCCGGTGATCATCTATTCCTCCTCCAATCAGGAACGCGACATCATCGCCGCATCGCAGCTCCATGCCAACAGCTACGTTGTGAAGCCGGTGGAGTACGATGCCTATGCGCGCTGTATCGACGAGATCGTCACCTATTGGATGTTCACCCATAAATACCTCTGAAGGGTCAGAACGGTATGGCACAACTCTATAACATCCTCCTGGTGGAGGACAGTCCGGACGATGCTGAGATCATCCGCTATACGCTCGACAAAGCAGAGATGCAGTACACGCTCACCGTGGTCGATACCGAACGGCTGTTCCTGGAGGCGCTGCGCAATACGCCGCCGGATATCGTCCTGTCAGATTACCATCTGCCGCAGTTCAGCGGACGGCACGCATTGGAGGCGCTCCTCAGCACTGCCCCCGCCATTCCGTTCGTCCTCGTCTCCGGTGCCGTGGGGGATGAGATCGCAGTGGAGATGCTGAAGACCGGCTGCGTCGATTATGTACTCAAGGATAAACTGACCCGGCTCCCCTCGGCTATCCGCCGCGCCGTGCAGGAAGGACGCACCGAACGGGAGCGCCTGAAGGCCATCGAAGAGACGAAGGAGAGCGAACAGCGGTTCCGGCGCATCGCGGACAACTCGCCGATGCTGATCTGGATGAGCGATACCGAAGGAAGGACGGTCTATGTGAATGCCACGTGGCTGGCCTTTACCGGCCGGACACTGCAGCAGGAGATGGAGGGGGATTGGACAACGATCATCCACCCGGATGACCTCGCTTTCTGTGTTCAAACGATCACCGATGCCTTCCAACAGCGGAAACAAATGACGTTGGAGTACCGGATGCGCTACCATGATGGTTCGTACCGGTGGGTGCTGGATACCGGTGTGCCGAACCATCTGCCGAACGGAGAATTCATCGGTTTTATCGGCAGTGCGCTCGACATCCAGGAACGGAAACAAGCAGAGGAAAGCCTGCGCGAAAGCGAACAGAAGTTCCGTACGCTGTTCGATAACCATTCCGCCATGAAGATGCTGCTGGATCCCGAGACCGGCAGGATCGTGGATGCGAACCGCTCCGCAGCGGAATACTATGGATGGTCCCACGCCGAACTGCTCGGTATGTCCATCTATGAGATCAATATTTCGCCTGCAGAGCAGGTGAAAGGACTGATGGAAGGAGTGGTGAAACATCGCCTGAAACATTATACGGCGAAGCACCGGCGCCGTGACGGCTCCGTGCGGGATATGGATATCTACAGCAATCCGGTCGTGATGGAGAACAAGACGATGCAGTATGTGATCGTCCACGACATCACGGATAAGGTCCGCTCGGAAGAGCAGCTGCGGCTCAACAATGCCGCGCTCGACTCTGCTACCAATACCATCGTTATCTTTGACAATGACGGCAACATCGTCTGGGCGAACCGCGCCTTCCAGACCCTCACCGGATATTCCTTGGAAGAATCAATAGGGAAGAACCCGCGTGAGTTGATCCGTTCCGGCAAACATGATGAGGAGTTCTTCAGGACCCTGTGGGATACCATTCTGAACGGCAATGTATGGCATGGCGAGATCATCAACCGCCGCAAGGACGGCACAGAATACGTGGAAGAGCAGACCATCACACCGCTGCTGGGAGGGGACGGTGATGTATCCCACTTCATCTCCATCAAACAGGATATCACGCAGCGGCGCGAGATGGAGGAGTCGCTCCGCAGGACGACGGAGATGCTCGATACATTCTTCACCCAGTCTCTGGATGCCTGTTATTTCATGCACTTCGCGCATCCGCTGCCGTGGAGCAGTACTGCGGACCGCGATGCGCTGTTGAAGGATGCGTTCGAATCCTCCGCCATCGCCAAGTACAATGACGCGCTCCTGAAGCAGTACCACATCGATCCGGCGGTCCTGAATGCGATGACCCTCAAGGATATGTTCGACGGTGATTACGACAAGGTCTCCCGGCTGCTCACACAGCTCTTCAACTCCGGCGCTTCATATTACTCCACCTCCATGATCCGCGATTACGACAAATCCGAGATCGTCGTGGAGGGGAACGCCGTCTGTATCTTCGATGAACAGCGTCGCATCACCGGATTCTTCGGTATCCAGCGCGATGTCACGGAAAGCGTCAAGGAACGGGCCGAACTGCAGTTGAACCGGGACCGGTACAAGAAGTTCTTCGAGGACGACATGACCGGCGATTTCATCACAAAACCGGACGGCAGCATCGTGATGTGCAATCAGTCGTTCGCCCGCATCTTCGGGTTCTCCGGCATCGCGGAAGTGCTCACCGTGAACGCACAGTCACTGTATGCCGACGAGACGGAGCGGATGGAGCTCTTACAGATCCTGGCGCGGGATAAGAAAGTGGACCATTACATGCTGCGCGGCCGGCGGAAGAACGGCGAGGAATTCATCGCCCTGATGACCGCCATCGTCCATACCGATGCCGACGGCAACATCGTGGAGCTGGTCGGGTATATCACCGACGATACGCGCCGCCAGGAGGTCGAGTCACAGATGATCCAGGCGCAGAAGATGGAAAGCATCGGTGAACTTGCCAGCGGCGTTGCGCACGATTTCAATAATATCCTCAACAACATCCTCGGGTTCAGCCAGCAGCTCATCAAGTACCATATGGACCCGACCCGTGTACTGCGGTACAGTGACACCATCGGCAAGTCCGCTCAGCGCGGCACCGAGATCGCAGCGAAACTGCTCTCGTTCGCACGGCAGCGCAAATCCGAAGTGAGCGTCATCGCCATCCCCGATGTGATGTCCGATGTGGTCCAGATGTGCCGCGACACCTTCATGCATTCCATCGAGGTGCGGACGGAGGTCGATGCCGATCTGTGGCGCGTACAGGGGGAACGGAGCGGACTCTATCAGATGCTGCTCAACATCAGCATGAATGCCCGGGATGCACTGCTGGACAGCGCCCCGAGTGCTGAACATCCGGTATTGGTGATGAGTGCGGTCAACCGCCGGAAGGTCAATCCGGACCTCCATTGGTTCCGGAACACTCCGCCGTCGCATTGTGTGGAGATCATCGTGCGGGACAATGGACCGGGCATCTCACCGCAGCATATCGATAAGATCTTCGACCCCTTCTTTTCCACGAAAAAGCTCAACGACAAAAAAGGGTCCGGACTCGGTCTCACCGTTGTCTATAATATCGTGAAGAACCACCACGGCGCTATTTTGGTGAAGAGCGAAGAGGGGAAAGGGACCGCATTCCATATCTTCCTGCCGGCAGTGGAGTACTCCTCGGAACCGGTCCAGGGTGACCAGACGATCCAATTCCAGGCACGCAACAATGAACTCGTACTGGTGGTGGATGATGATGAAGGGATGCAGATCCTCGGCAAGGAACTGCTGGAGGACAACGGATACCGCGTGCTGGTGGCTGCCAGCGGCCCGGAGGCCATCGAATTGCTCGAACAGCACAAGGAGGATGTTGCACTCGTCATTCTGGACCTGGTCATGCCCGGTATGGACGGCGGTCAGACCTATCTCCATATGAAGAAGATCAAGCCCGATATAAAGGCCTTCTTCTGCTCCGGCTATGTTACCGATACACTGATCTCGAACCTTCTGGCGGAGGAACATCTCACCGCTATCCAGAAGCCGTTCAAATCGAATCAGTTCCTGAAATTCGTCCATACAATGCTGGCGAAATAATTTTGATGTTCATCGACATCAACATGCGTGCACAATAGTGCCGCATAGGAACCCCCTGCTGGATCATGGCGCGCATGACGGCCAGTATCGATGTCATCGCATCAGGGTCCGTGTTCCTTCGCGTACGGCACTCACGCAGCGTGAACGAAAACGTGATTCGGCATCTGCACTCGAGACCAAGGAACAAGTACAGCATCACCGGTATTGCAGAGTACAACCGTTTCAACAGTCCCTCTCCTCAACTGGCGATCCAAACCGGTGCGCCATTCCTTTGCATTTCCCGACCGTGATGCCGGATGCTCCATTTGCGGGCGGCACCTTCGATAGTGATATTCTTCCGCACGATACCCTGCACAGCGTTGACGAGAGATCGCATCCCGGCAATCCTTGCGTCCGACACATACTGCAATTCAATAGCCAATAGAGAACAGTGACAGGCCGACAACGAGACCGATGGTGAGATTGAACGCTTTGAGTTTCATGGAATCGGAGAGCGAATACGATAGCATCGGCAGCATCCCGTGTCCGTCCTGCACGATTGCGCTCGTCAGCAGCACGGAGAAGGGGATGATACCCTGAGCATACAAGGTCACAAAGATGAGGTGCGGACCCGATTCCGGGATCAGACCGACCAGTGCCGCCACGATCACGAAGAGGACCATATATTGGGTGGTGAACTGTTCCAGGTGGAGTGTACCAAGCGCTACGTCGACGATGACCAGTGCGGCGAACGTCCACACGGCGGTCCGTACAAGATGCTTCTTCACGATATGCCCGTAGAGATGGTCGGACAGATAATGCATCACGCTATGTTCGTGCTGATGTACGATCATGGCCGAACAATGATCGCAGGTCTGTATCCGGAACCGAGTCATGAAGCGGTCGATCAGCCACCCCGATGCACTGCCGATGATGAACAGAATGCCGAACAAGAGCACGGCATCGTGCGGGAACAATGCGATCATCACGAACGCGTCGTCGCCGGAAACGGCGATCATGGAACCGGCCAGTGCGCCAAAGCTGATGAAGCCGTGAACATAAAGGGAAACATTGGTGAAACCGCCGATGCAGCCCGGGACCGTGCCGAGCAGCGACGTGAGAATGTATTGGCGTGACCGCTGCGCTCTTGAGAAGAAGGCCTCGAGTCTCTTTTTGGTCAGGATGTTGATGATGTCGACGGCGACCATCATGACCCCGACAAGCAGGGAGATCTTCACTGTCTCCATGAGCATTGTAAGCAGCGGAGTTGTCATCGCCGGTCCAGGTCACCCTGCGTTGATTCAATCAGCATGGTGGTGGTGTCCGTGCTCATGGGTACAGACGGTGTACCCGGTGAGCGATCCTTCCCTATACCGATCGATCGCCTCATGGAACGACAATCCCGGAGCGGTGATGACAGTGATGCCGAAACGCTGGAAGTTCTCCACCGCCTTCCTGCCCATCCCGCCGGCGATCACCGCGGAGATGCCGAACTGCTGAACGTACGCAGGAAGCTGACAGACACCGCCGTGTTCGCCGGCAAGCGGATTGACGTACGATTCCGTTGTAACGATGCTCCTTCCTTCATCCAGTTCACAGACCGTGAACGATGTGCACCCGCCAAAATGTTCGGCAACGATCGCATCGCCGTTGTTGCCGTTCTCGACCGCTATTGCTATCCGCTCATGCATGGTTGTTCCCTTTGCGTTCATTGATGGTGACGGACATAGAATGTCCTGTTCTGGAATGTCGTCCGATGGACAAGTCCTCTATCGATCAGTCGGTTGATGCTCAGGTGACTCCCGGTATGGCGGGAGAGATACGTGTCGACCGATTCCTCCGCCAAGGGTTGTACGGACATGATCCCCAGCAGCTCTTCTTCTACGTCTCCCAAAGCGGTGAACTCATCCCGGTCCGGACAGCACAGCATCTCACTGTCGGGGATATGCTCGTTCACGTATCGGGCGATGAGGTCCAGCGTTTCGCGGGCCGGAGGCACTGCATATGCTTCGCAGGGAGGACGGAACGGGGTGACGAAGTACGAGCGTGACCGATTGATCGTTGTGAGGAAATTTCCCAGTTGTTCCATTTCCCCGATAGTGTCATTCATACCGCGAACGAGCATGGTCTCCGTTGTCAGAACTCCCCGGTACGCTCGGGAAAAATCCCCGATCCCTTCCAGGAGCAGATCGAAACGCAGCTTCCTATGCGGACGATCGATCTTCCTCCAGGTCTCCTCGTTCACCGAATCGAGTTTCACTGAGACGTGATCCGCACACATCAGAGCTTCTTTCACACGGTCATTCCACATCAGTGATCCGTTCGTGAACACGGCGATCGGATATCCGAACTCCCGCAGCAATGAGATCTCCGTTGCGAGCTGATCATCGAGCGTCGGTTCGCCGTTGGGGACGAAACTGATGTAGTCGAGATGGATGGAACTCCTCTCCAGTGTTTCGATCTTGTTCTTCACGAAGAAGTACAATTCGTACGGTGAGAGACAGCAGTCCCTCTCCTTGGAGCAGCAGGTGGTTTCCCCTGCCTGACAGTACACACAATTATAATCACATAGTTTATGCTTGACGTTGCTCACGCCAAGACTTGCGCCGAGCCTTCGGGATCGGACAGGGCCAAAAACGATCTTCCCTTCAAAGGAGGGGTGTGCAAGGATGTCTTGTTCCATAGTATCCGCAAGAGTATTCAAATACGAACGAATCTCGGATGTACTCCGTTGGACCAATTGTGAGAAGTTTATTTTTGTCATATTGACCTCTATATCCTATTATTCTTAGTTCAAGTATCGTGCCGATTAAAAACACTGTAAAATCAATAAAATGACACTTATTGTAATAGCAATAATGCAATGTCATTGCATTACATTGCTATAATGCAATAGCATCGATATATTGATGGAGAACTACTAAAGGTGAGATCATGAGATCAACGAGCAACATTACGGAAGAGATCGAATCATTGGTGATTCCGGACGGTATCGCTGTCATCGGCAGGGACCATTCCATCCTTGTCTTCAACGATTCTGCATCACGCATCAGCGGATTCGGTTCGGAAGAAGTGTTGAACAAGAGCTGCGACATACTGTTCCGTGATTGTCCTGAGGGAATGCAGTACATCACAGAATCGTTCACCGGCAACAAGGTGTTCACGAACCGTGCGGTCGATATTGCGGGGAAAGACGGGCAGAAGAGGAATGTGCTCGCCTCCGTCACTCCGATCGTCAAGGACGGACATGCGATCAGTATCGTCTTCATCTTCCGCGATACGAACGAAATGCTCTCCATGGCGGAGAGCATCAAAGCGAAGACATCCGAACTGGTCGATCAAAAGAACAAACTCGATGCGATCTTCAACAGCAACATCGAAGGGACGTTCACCATCGATCATGAGTGGAACATCACCTCCTTCAACACCTCCGCCGAGTTGATCACCGGGTATTCGAAGTCCGAAGCGACCGGAAAGAAGTGCTGGGAGATCTTCAATTCGTCCCTCTGCCGGAACGGTTGCCATATGGAGCAGACCATGGACAAAGGGAAAGCGATGATCGGCAAGGAATTGGAGATCGTCCACAAGAACGGCATGATGGTCCCGATCCGTGTGAACTCCGGCATCCTGCTCAACAACAAGTGGGAAAGGGTCGGCGCCGTGGAAACATTCCTGGATGTTTCCGAGATCGTGAACCTCTCTTCACATCTTTCCGGACTCTTCACTTTTGAGCGGATCGTCGGCAAGAACAAAGAGATGGAACAGGTCCTTTCGGTGCTGGAAAGTGTTGCCCAGACCGACAGTTCCGTCTTGATCACGGGGGAGAGCGGAACAGGGAAGGAACTCATCGCCCGTGCCATCCATCTTCATAGTGCGCGGAAGAACCGTCCGTTCATCGCGGTCAATTGCAGCGCGTACGTGGAATCACTCATCGAAAGCGAATTGTTCGGTCACGAGAAAGGGGCGTTCACCGGGGCGGTGCGGGGAAAGACCGGAAGGTTCGAACTGGCGCAGGGCGGCACATTGTTCCTGGATGAGATCGGCGACCTTTCCATCGCCGTTCAGACAAAGCTGCTCCGCGTACTGGAGATGAGGGAATTCGAACGGGTGGGCGGCAACCGGACCATCCGGCTCGATACACGCATAATAGCGGCGACCAATAAAGTGCTGACGGACGAGATCGCGGCATCACGGTTCAGGGAGGATTTCTACTACCGCATCAATGTGGTGAACATCCACCTTCCGGCTCTGCGGGACCGTAAGGACGATCTGCCTCTGTTGGTCAGTCATTTCATCGATCTATTCAATGGTACGTTCAAGAAGCAGATCAAGCAATGCTCCGTTGCGGCATTCGATATCCTTATGGAATATCATTGGCCGGGCAATATCCGTGAACTGGAGAATGTCATTGAACACTGCTTCGTTCTTTGCAACGGGGATACCATCCAGACGGAACACCTGCCCAAACGGATGAGGGAATTGGGCGAGAAGAACGTGTCCAAAAGGTATTCCGCTCAAGGGAACGATCTGCAGGAGGCCGAATCGCACGTCATTCTGACAACGCTCAATAGATTCAATGGCAACCGCACGATGACCGCTAAAGCGCTGAACATGCATAGTACCACCCTCTGGAGGAAAATGAGAAAATATAAAATAGAGTGAATCTCCCTCCGGAGTGCATCCACCCGCATCCTTTCGTTGCTCCCGTCGACCCTGGATCTGTACATCGCCGCCGCCCAATGATGCGGAGTCATGTCCGGTATCCCATCCTCGCGTACTCCATTCGCTTCACGTCATCCATCATCAGGACATACCGCCGAGCAGTAATTTCTTGCTGATGTAAGACCATTGTATCCTCTTGATGGTTATCGGCTCCTCCTTCCGGTTTCCCGCTGTCCAATATTAAACACCTGCAATCCTATCGACAGACCCCAATTCACCTCCGAACATGGTACCAATATTTCGTCCATTTTTACCCTGAATCGCCAATTTTAAGGGCATTACGAGGTTGGCATACTGCTTGCTGAACGCTTCACTGTAAAGTCATGCGAGGAACTATGCCTACATCGATGTGTCATGATGAATCGACATTCAAGGAATGCACGATGTGCCGTGCCGTATGGAAGACCAGGGAGGATTTTCTGAACGATCACGAACTGAAGCTGAACGGATACCAGTTCACATCGGTCAGGAACACGAACTCTTCACAAGGGGGCATCCTCTTGTACACGCACACGAAAGATTCGTGCGGAACGACGCTGGCCATTTACGTGCGGAAATTCAAACAAACCCTTATGGACGTGCGGAGCACGCTATGAAGAAATCCATCATCATGCAATTACTGCTTCCTGTCGGCACGGCCGTAGTGCTTGTGATCGGTGCGTTAGGATACATCCTCTCCCTGCAGTACGTCCAGGAAGTGGAAGAGAATGCCGCTCAGCAGGTCCTGGCACAGTCCGAACGAACGATGGAACTGCTGAATGTCGTCGACGATCTGAACAAAAAACGGGTTGCAACGGCAATGGAACTTCTGAAGGAACGTGCACAGCGTCTCGGACCGGCGCGCCTCTCCGGATCGGTGGCCATCAATGGTGCGACATACGGCAACATCCTCTTCGGCGGAACGCCGCAGGGGAACTCACCGCATTTGGTCGACGCAGTCAAATCCATGTCCGGCGCCGCCGCAACGATCTTCGTCCGTTCTTCCGACGGCTTCATCCGCATCGCCACGAACGTGCAGAAGAGTGACGGGACCCGCGCATTGGGGACGCCGCTCGATCCGAACGGCAAAGCGTACGCTGCCATCCGGACCGGCGCTTCGTTCACCGGTGTGGTGGACATCCTCGGAGTGCCGTACATGACCGCTTATGAACCGATCGTCTCCGCCAACAGTATCATCGGTGTGTTCTATACCGGATACCGTATTGCGGAACTCTCGGTGCTCAAGGAGTCCATCACCAACTCCCGCATCATGGAGAACGGCTTCACCGCCTTGGCGGACAATAAGGGGAACCTGCTGTTCCATTCCTCCTCCATCACTCCGGAGATGGTGCAGACAGTGCTGACCGAAGCAGCGAAGGAGCAGAACCCGGAATGGAACGTGGAACGGCGCACGTTCGAACAGTGGGGATATTCGGTCATCACGGCATACCCGCAGGACGATATCACGCATCACATCGCTCTCGTCCGCTGGATCACGATCGGGGCCGGAGTGATCGCGGTGGTGATGCTAATGATGATCATCCTCTTTTTCATGCGACGTCTCGTGTCGGCACCGGTGAACGCCATCTCGGCCACCATGCGGAACGCCGATATCCATACACGGTTCAACGATCCCCGCACGGACGAGATCGGCGTCCTCTCCGGTTCGTTCGATCAGTTCGTCCGGACCATCCGCGACACATTGGACAATGTGAATGATACGCTGCAGTCCATCGTCCCATCCATGGCGGAGATCGGTACAAGCACGCAGCACATGGCGGTGGGAAGCGCTGAACAGGCCTCGCAGGCAGCGGAAGTAGCAGCATCCATTTCTACGATCACGAACTCCATCGAACAGAACACCAAGAATGCTGCATCCACCGAAGCGTCGGCAATGGATTCGAAGCGTTCAGCCGAAGCAGGAGAGCAGGAAGTGCGGCAAACGATCGGCGGAATGCGGGAGATCGCCGAGGTGGTCAACAGTACGGCGGAGACCATCCGCGTGCTGGGGGAAGCCAGCACGGAGATCGGTTCCATCGTCACCGTCATCCAGGAGATCGCGGACCAGACCAATCTGCTGGCGCTGAATGCCGCCATCGAAGCGGCGCGGGCCGGTGATCAGGGACGAGGGTTCGCAGTCGTTGCCGATGAGGTGCGGAAACTGGCCGACCGTACGACAAAAGCAACGCAGGAGATCTCCGGCACCATCCAGCGTATCCAGACCGATACCGGTCAGGCGGTCCGTTCCATTGAACACGGCAAAGGGAAGGTGGAATCCGGTATCTCGATGGCAGAACAGGCCGGATCGACCCTGGCGGAGATCAAGAAGAGTTCAGAGAAAGTGTCGGACATGGTGAAGATGATCGCCGCCGATTCGCGCCTGCAGTCGGAGGCGTTACAGCAGATCTCAGCGAACATCCGTTCCATTTCGGATGTCTCTGCGGACAATGCCAAAGAGACCGAGACCATGGCACGCGCGGCCGGGTCGCTCAATGACATGGTCGACAGACTGCAGAACGAAGTGAACCGTTTCTATCCGGACCGGTCATCCATGCGCGCGGGCAGGCTCACGACCGACGATGTCCATGCACCACCCGCCCGGCGGGATCGAACGTTCCAACCGGCATGACCGGACAATTTGGCAACAGAATCACAATGGATAAATCAATCAAGGAGTACTCATATGCAAGAACAGACAGTGAAACAGTCAACAGCCGATGAGCTGCTCCAGCTCGTCAGCTTCAATATTGGCGATGAGGAGTTCGGTGTGGACATCCTCAAAGTGCAGGAGATCAACAGGATGGTAGAGGTCACCCGTGTTCCGAATGCACCGGAATATGTGGACGGCGTGATCAATCTTCGCGGCAAGGTCATTCCAATCATCGATCTGCGCCGCCGCTTCGGCATGCCGCGCAAGGAGAAGGATAAGAATTCCCGCATCATCGTTGTGGAGCTGGCAGGGAAAGTGCTCGGCTTCGTGGTCGATGCGGTCAGCGAAGTGCTCCGCATCCCCGGCAGTGTCACCGAACCCCCTCCGTCCATCATCGCCGGCATCAAGGCGGAGTACATCACCGCTATCGGCAAACTCGAGAACCGTCTCCTGATCCTGCTGGATCTGGAACGCGTCTTGACCGTCGATGAACATGAAGAAATGCGCAAGGTCGCATAACGATTTCCAACCACAATTCTGATAACGAGGTATGTATGAATTGGTTCAATAATCAAAAGATCGCCACCAAACTTCTGATGGCATTCGGTTTTGCCGCAGTGATCGCATCTGTGATCGGTTACGTTGGATTCTCTTCTTCTCAAGAGATCTCAGCGAAGAACACGGAAATGTACGAGAAGATGACCCTTCCCATCGGATATCTTGCCGTTATGGATGACCGGTTCCAGCGCGTACGCGTGAATACCCGCGACCTGTTGCTGGCGGAGAACGAATCGGATAGACAAAAATCAACCGAGAATATCCAAAAGTACCGCGCTGAGATCGATGACTACGGCAAGAAATATGAGGGGACCCTTTTTTCGGATGATGGGAAGCGGATGTTCAAGGAATTTCTGGAAGCACGCGCCGAATACGGGAAGCATCTCGATGTGCTCATGACGCTGGCAAAAGAACGGCGGACCGAAGATGGTTTTAAGCT
>JAVBYA010000093.1 GCA_030824295.1 Bacteroidota bacterium | reverse complement strand
CTATAAAAAGGTCCTGGTGGTCGGCGCGGATAAGATGAGTTCGATCATGGACTATACTGACCGGAACACCGCCATCCTGTTCGGCGACGGTGCCGGGGCTGTGCTGCTGGAACCTAGCGCGGACGAATCGGTCGGCGTGATGGATCATAAATTGTATTCGGACGGAAGCGGCGGACAGTATCTCTACATGAAAGGGGGCGGAAGTCTGAATCCTCCGAGCCACTCGACCATCGATCAGAAGATGCATTATCTTGTGCAGGACGGAAAGGCAGTGTTCAAAGTGGCCGTGATGGGAATGGCGGATGTCTCTGCAGAGATCCTGGAGCGGAATAAACTGACCGGTGCGGATGTGGATTGGCTTGTACCGCATCAGGCGAACCTGCGCATCATCGATGCGACCGCCGACCGCATGGGTCTGGACAAATCCAAAGTGATGATCAACATCAACAAGTACGGCAACACCACCGCTGCGACCATCCCGCTCTGTCTCTCCGAGTGGTGGCACGCCGGCAAAGTGAAGAAAGGTCAGAACCTCGTCTTCGCAAGTTTCGGCGCCGGATACACTTGGGGTGCCGTGTACGTGAAGTGGGCCTACTAAGTGCAATTACGAATGTAGAATGAAGAATATTCTGCATTCTACATTCTGCAATCACCATTAACAAAAGTTTTGTTATGAGCGTAGCATATATTTTTCCGGGACAAGGTTCACAGTACGTCGGTATGGGCAAGGACCTGTACGAGAAGTACCCGGATGTGAAGAAATTGTACGATGAAGCGGATGCGCTGCTCGGCGTTCCGCTCTCCAGGATCTGTTTTGATGGACCGGAAGAGGAACTGAAGCAGACAAAGAACACACAGCCGGCTATCTTCCTGCACAGTGTTGCGTTGTGGCAGTTGCTGAAGCCGACCGATGCGGCGATGGTCGCAGGGCACTCTCTCGGCGAATATTCCGCTCTCGTTGCTGCCGGCGCGCTCTCATTTGCCGATGCCATCAAGCTCGTCCGCCTGCGCGGTGAACTGATGCAGAAAGCGGGCGAAGAGAATCCCGGAACGATGGCGGCGGTGGTCGGACTCGATGCGAAGACGGTCGGCGAAGTGACCTGTGCGGCCTATGAGGTCGGTGCGGTCCAGGCGGCGAACTTCAATTCCCCCGGACAGATCGTCATCTCCGGCACCGTGACCGGTGTGCGGAAAGCGATGGAGCTGGCGAAGGAACGCGGGGCGAAACTGGTGAAGGAACTCGTGGTGAGCGGCGCATTCCATTCCCCGCTCATGCAGAGCGCAAAGGACAAACTGAAGACGGCACTGGATGCCGTTACGATCCATGATGCATCCGTTCCGGTCTATGCGAATGTCACAGCAGCTCCGGTGCAGAAGGCGGACGAGATCCGCTCGCTGCTCCTTGAACAGGTAACCAGCCCGGTCCGATGGGAAGAATCGGTCGTGAATATGGCAGCGGCCGGTGCGGCGAAGTTCGTCGAGATCGGGCCCGGGAAGGTCTTGCAGGGATTGGTGAAACGTACGGTCGCAGCGGCGGAACTGGCCGGTGTGGACAAAGCTTCGGAAGTGACCATCGCATGAGCGACATCATCATCGGCAAGTATAAGATCGACACTGTTCTCTTCGAGAAGGGCTTCTCCCGCGGATGCGGACCGTACCAGTGCGAGACCACCTGCTGTTCCTCCGGCGTCTATCTGGACCCGAAGGACCGCGACGTGATCATCGCGCACACGGACGAAGTGAAGAAGCAGATGGACGAGACGCAGACCCAGAACGAAACGGTCTGGTTCGACAACACCGAGGAAGAGGATATGGATTTCCCTTCCGGTATCTCCGTCAGCACGCTCACGCACAACGACAAATGCGTCTTCCTCCGCAAGGACGGACGCTGCAGCGTCCAGCTGGTGAGTGCCGAGAAGTACAACGATGCATGGAAGATCAAGCCGTTCTATTGTGTGGCGTTTCCCATCGTACTGGAGCACGGTACGTTGACCTACGATGATTATCAGGACGGCAAGACGCAGTGCTGCTCCATCGTCAAGGATACGGATGTCACGCTGGTCGATTCCTGCAAAGCAGAGTTGGAATATGTGCTGGGGAAAGAAGGATATAAAACATTACAAGATCACAAAATTTCAAGATTGCAAAATTCAGATGACAAATTATAATCTTTCCGGAAAGATCGCTCTCGTTACCGGCGGTTCCCGCGGCATCGGCCGCTCCATCGTGCTGCATCTCGCCGCCTCCGGTGCGGATGTCGCATTCACCTACCGCAGCAAAGTGGATGAGGCGAACGCGCTCGTTGCTGAACTGCAGGCCATGGGCCGCAGGTCGGCGGCATTCCAGTCCAACGCCGCGGATACCAAACAGGCGGACGAGGTCGTCCAGGCCGTGGTGAAGGAGTTCGGCCGTCTCAACATCCTGGTGAACAATGCCGGGGTGACCAAGGACGGACTGCTGATGCGCATGAGCGAACAGGATTGGGACGATGTGATCGACACCAACCTGAAAGGGGTCTTCAATTTCACCAAGGCGGTCACACGCCAGATGATGGGCCAGCAGTCGGGCAAGATCGTCAATATCTCCTCTGTTGTGGGGGTGATCGGCAATGCCGGACAGGCCAATTATGTCGCTTCAAAGGCCGGGGTGATCGGTCTGACGAAATCTGTTGCAAAAGAGCTCGCTTCTCGCAATATTCAAGCCAATTGTATCGCTCCCGGCTTCATTGAGACCGATATGACGGGGAAGTTGAATGAAAAGCAAAAAGAAGCTATCTTGACCGTCATTCCGCAGAAACGGATGGCAAATCCGGATGAGATCGCTTCCGTTGTCTGCTTCCTGGCTTCGGCAGATGCCAATTATATCACCGGGCAGACGATCAATGTGGACGGCGGGATGGCCATGTAATTTGAAGGAGAAGAGGGATTGATTCATCGGATCATTGATTCATTGAATCAATAAAGAGCGCTAAAAAATGAGCTGATCCCACGACGCACCAACAATGTAATGAACCGATGACTCAATGAATCAATGACTCAATTTCGATATTTGTAATCAATTTTTACCATAAACCCATATCTAAGGAGAACCACCATGTCAGATGTCGCAGTAAAAGTAAAAGAGATCATCGTCAACAAGCTTGGCGTTGATGCAGCACAGGTCACCGAAACCGCTTCCTTCACCAACGATCTCGGCGCAGATTCGCTGGATACGGTGGAGCTGGTGATGGAGTTCGAGAAGACCTTCGGCCTGAGCATTCCGGACGAAGATGCAGAGAAGATCGGGACTGTCGGCGACGCGATCACCTACATCTCCTCCAAGAAGTAATCAAAGCCATTCCAAGCCACACCGTCCCGGCATCCTTTGGACCGCCGCGGCGTTGTGGCTTTTTTGTTTTATATTGTCATTGTGAATGAGTCCGGATGTCTCTACGGATGCGCAGACCAGATCCTTCGACTCGCCATCCATGCAATAAGAGGCTCCCGCCCATCAACGCGGCGGGCAAGCGCTCAGGATGACTACGAGTTTAGAGAGTGTTGAAAAAAAACCAGTCATGGTGAGCAAGTCCTGAGCGAAACCGCGAAGCGGTTGAGTCGAAGGACGCGTCTCCCGACGGGACCCCTTTGGGGGAACCATGTTCCATAGATAAGGAATCGTTATGTCCAATCGCCAAATGCGCCGCGTCGTTGTCACCGGCATGGGTGCCGTCACCCCCATCGGTCTGAATGTTAAGGAGTTCTGGACCAATGCCCTCGCCGGCAAGAGCGGTATCGCCAACATCACCTATTTCGACACCACCCAGTACGACACCAAGTTCGGCGGGGAATTGAAGGGGTTCGATCCTCTCAATTATATGGACCGCAAGCTTGCACAGCGTGTGGACCAATACACCCAATACGCACTGGCCGCTTCGGAAGAGGCGATCAAGGATTCCGCCCTGAACCTGGAAGCGGAGAACAAGGAGCGCATCGGTGTGGTGTTCGGTTCGGGTATCGGCGGATTCAAGACGTTCCAGAACCAGGCGCAGAACCTGTTCGAGGCGAAAGGTCCGCACCGCATCAGTCCGTTCTTCATCCCGATGATGATCCCGGATATCGCGGCAGGACGTATCTCCATCAAATATGGTCTGAAAGGACCGAACTACGCAACGGTCTCCGCCTGCGCAACGGCATCGCACGCCATCGGTGACTCGCTGATGCTCATCCAGCGCGGAATGGTGGATGTGATGGTCTGCGGCGGTTCCGAAGCGGGTATCTGCGAAATGGGGATCGGCGGATTCAATGCGCTCAAGGCGCTCTCCACGCGCAACGATGCGCCGGAGAAGGCGAGCCGTCCGTTCGAGAAGGACCGTGACGGATTCGTGATGGGTGAAGGAGGAGGGGTGTTGGTGCTGGAGGAATTGGAACATGCGAAAGCGCGCGGTGCGAAGATCTATGCGGAACTGGCCGGCATGGGCTTCACCGGCGATGCGCACCACATCACCGAACCGGCGCCCGGCGGCGAAGGGGCGCAGCGTTCCATGAAGATGGCGCTTGCTGATGCCGGTCTGTCACCGACAGACATCGATTACGTGAATGCACACGGCACATCGACCTATTACAACGACAAATACGAGACCAACGCTATCAAGACCGTCTTCGGCGACCATGCCTCAAAGCTGGCGGTCAACTCCACCAAGTCCATGATCGGTCACCTGCTCGGCGCGGCCGGCGTGGTCGGTGCGATCGCCACGGTGATGAGTGTGGTGACGGACGAGATCCATCCGACCATCAATTATGTCACACCGGACCCGGAATGCGATCTCTATTATGTACCGAACACCTCCATCAAAAAGACCGTCAATGCTGCGGTCTGTAATGCGTTCGGGTTTGGCGGACATAATGCCACTCTTGCGTTCAAGAAATTTTCTGAATAAAACATCAAAAGTGGTCCCGACGATTTTTGTCGGGGCGACGCTGGCATTTAAAAAGTTCTCTGCGTAACGAGTCTATTGGTCGTCCCGATGCTGTTTATCGGGGCCGCCTTCGCATTCAAGAAGTTTAGCAATTAAAGGCTGGTCGTGGTCCCGCTGCTATTGAGCGGGGCTCCGCGTACAATATACGATAGCACCAATATTATGAAACGGGCGGATATTTTCCGCCTTTTTCATTTCTCTCCGGTAACAATGACGGATTTCTTCACACTCTTCGTTCTTCCCGCAGAGGCAATTCTCCGCAAAAAGCCGTATATTTATCCAATTCAATGACCCTTCATCAATAAGCAGCATTCGTGGTCCTTTCGCGCGTTCGTCATTATTTTTCCTCCCTCTTCGGAAAACAGGACCGGAAGCTCCGCACTCTCTACTCCCGCATCGATTGGAACCAACTGGAAGCTGCGCTGCGTTATCCGATACACAATAAGGATTTCTTCGTTCGCGCACTGGTGCATCGTTCGTTCATCCCGTTCTCACAGGTGGAAGAACTGGAGTCCAATGAACGGCTGGAGTTCCTCGGCGATTCGATCCTGAACTTCGTTATCGCCGAATATCTCTATACGAAGTATCCGGAGAAGGAAGAGGGGGAACTGACCATCATGCGCGCGCGTCTGGTGAACCGGAAAGCGCTTGCGTTCTGTGCGAAAGAGATCGACCTGCGGAAGTTCATGCTGACCCATACGAACTCCGCCGGGGTCCAGGAGAAAGGATTCGACACCATCCTCTCCGATGCCTACGAAGCAGTGATCGCCGCTCTGTACCTGGACGGCGGCATGGAGCAGGCGAAAGGATTCATCCTCACCCGGCTCGACTCCGCACTGCAGAACGGATTCCTGCAGGGGGCGGACCAGAACTTCAAGAGCGAACTGCTGGAACTCTCCCAGGCGAACGGAACGGGGATCCCGAAATATCAGACGGTCAAGGAAGAAGGACCGGACCATGACCGCACCTTCACCATTCAGGTAATGGTCGGGACCGAAGCGATGGGGACCGGCGTCGGCAAGAACAAGAAAGAAGCAGAGCAAGCGGCGGCGGAAGAAGCCGTAAGTAAACTACAGATACAAAAAAGTTAAAAGTTAAAAGTGAAAAGTTAACAGGGCAAAATGAAAGCAACGATAGTAAGATAAAAGTGAAAAGTAAAAAGTTCACGATTCTGAATGTTCTATAAGTTGTTCGATCTGGATTCTCTCTGGGCATAGCTTTTCGATATTCTATTTTTCCCGGTACCTGGTACCTAATACCGAGTACCTAACACCTCCACTACTCTTACACTACCATGGCCCTCAATCTCAATCCCACTGACATCTTTGAA
This sequence comes from Bacteroidota bacterium, assembly GCA_030824295.1. Classification (GTDB taxonomy): domain Bacteria; phylum Bacteroidota; class Ignavibacteria; order UBA10030; family UBA8401; genus UBA8401. Next base: position 10,217 of record JAVBYA010000093.1, on the reverse strand, counting down.
CCGCGCCACATTGGACCGAACGAAGCGGACACCGCCGAAATGCTGAACGTGATCGGCGCAGCAACACTGGACGAACTGATCGAACAGACCGTACCGGCCAATATCCGCCTGGAAGCACCGATGAAGATCGGCAAGGCGATGACCGAACAGGAGACGCTCAACTACGTCCGCGGTATCGCCGCACGGAACAAGGTCTTCCGCTCCTACATCGGCATGGGATACTACGGGACGCTCGTTCCGCAGGTCATCCAGCGCAATATCCTGGAGAATCCGGGCTGGTACACGCAGTACACGCCGTACCAGGCGGAGATCGCGCAGGGACGCCTCGAGGCGCTGCTGAACTATCAGACGATGGTGATCGACCTGACCGGCATGCAGATCGCGAATGCGTCGCTGCTGGATGAAGGGACCGCGGCTGCGGAAGCGATGTTCATGATGTATTCGGCCAATCACGAGAAGAAGGGGAACCAGTTCTTCGTCTCCGAAGAGTGCTTCCCGCAGACCATCGATGTGCTGAAGACCCGCGCCGTGCCGCTCGGCATCGAGATCGTCATCGGCGATCACCGCACTGCCGTTCTGGACGGAAAGGTCTTCGGAGCGCTCGTGCAGTATCCCTCCGGCACCGGTGCCGTGCATGATTACCGCGATTTCTGCGCGAAAGCAAAGAAGGAGAATACCCTTGTCACCGTTGCCGCCGATCTGCTCTCGCTGACCATGCTCACCCCTCCCGGCGAATGGGGTGCGGATATCGTGGTCGGTAGCGCGCAGCGCTTCGGCATCCCGATGGGCTACGGCGGACCGCATGCGGCCTTCATGGCCACCAAAGATGAATACAAACGGGTGATGCCGGGACGCATCATCGGCGTCTCCATCGATGCGAACGGCAATACGGCGTACCGCATGGCGCTGCAGACCCGCGAACAGCACATCCGCCGCGAGAAGGCGACCAGCAACATCTGCACCGCGCAGGTGCTGCTGGCCATCATGTCCGGCATGTACGGCGTGTACCATGGTCCGGCCGGATTGAAGAAGATCGCCGAGCGCGTCCACGGGCTGGCGAAAGTGCTGGACAAAGGACTCAAGAAATTGGAATTCGTCCAGAAGAACGAAACGTACTTCGATACACTGCATATCGTTACCGGCAATGCCACTGCATCTGTTATGAATCGTGCAGCCGGCGCGCTGATGAACTTCCGCCAGATCAGTGATACAGAGATCGGTATCTCTGTGGATGAGACCACCACGGTGAAAGAGGTCGAGACCATTCTTTCCGTCTTCGCTTCGGTGAAGAGCAAAGTGATCTCCGTGGCGGAACTCGCCAAGAACGTGCAGCTGGAATGGGACGCGAAGTTCGTCCGCACCAGCAATTTCATGCTCCACCCGGTCTTCAACACGCATCATTCCGAACATGAGATGCTCCGCTACATCCACGCGCTGGAGATGAAGGACCTCTCGCTGAACTTCTCCATGATCCCGCTCGGCTCCTGCACCATGAAGCTGAACGCCACCACGGAGATGCTTCCGGTGACGATGCCGGAGTTCGGCGGTCTGCATCCCTTCGCACCGCGCGAGCAGGCGATGGGCTATACGCAGATCTTCGAAGAACTCTCCAACGATCTGAAGGAAGTGACCGGGTTCGCCGGGGTCTCGTTGCAGCCGAATGCCGGCGCGCAGGGAGAGTATGCCGGACTGCTCGTCATCCGCGAATATTTGAAATCCCGCAATGAAGCACACCGCAACATCGCGCTCATCCCCTCCTCCGCACACGGCACCAATCCCGCCAGCGCAGTGATGGCAGGGATGCAGGTGGTGGTGGTGAAGTGCGACGAACGCGGGAACGTGGAAGTGGAGGACCTGAAGGCGAAAGCGGAACAATACAAAGAGAACCTTGCCTGTCTGATGGTGACCTATCCCTCCACGCACGGCGTGTTCGAAGAGAGCATCCAGGAAATGTGTGCGGTCATCCACAAGTACGGCGGTCAGGTGTATATGGACGGTGCGAACATGAACGCGCAGGTGGGACTCACTTCGCCCGCGCGCATCGGTGCGGACGTCTGCCATCTGAACCTGCACAAGACCTTCTGCATCCCGCACGGCGGCGGCGGTCCTGGTATGGGACCGATCTGCGTTGCCGAACATCTCGTACCGTTCCTGCCGGGACATTCCGTGGTGGAGATCGGCGGAGAGCAGTCCATGAGCGCCGTCTCGGCCGCTCCCTGGGGAAGCGCGAGCATCCTGCTCATCTCGTACGTCTATATCAAGATGATGGGTGCAACGGGACTGACCAATGCAACCAAGTATGCCATCCTGAATGCGAACTACATCAAAGCACGGCTGGAGAAAGCATTCGACATCCTGTACGTCGGCAAGAACGGACGATGCGCCCATGAGATGATCGTGGATATGCGCAAGTTCAAAGCCTCCGCCGGAGTGGAAGTGGTGGACATCGCCAAGCGGCTGATGGATTACGGTTTCCATGCGCCGACCGTCTCGTTCCCTGTTGCAGGCACGCTGATGATCGAACCGACCGAAAGCGAGCCGAAAAGCGAGCTGGACCGCTTTTGTGATGCGATGCTCCACATCCGGAAGGAGATCGAGGAGATCGAGCAGGGGACCTATCCGAAGGAGAGCAACGTGCTGAAGCACGCACCGCACACCGCGTCCGTTGTGATGAACAGCGACTGGGCCCGGCCGTACTCCCGCGAGAAAGCGGCGTTCCCCACAGCGTGGGTCCGTTCGCATAAGTTCTGGCCAAGCATCGGCCGCATCAACGACACGCACGGCGACCGGCAGCTGGTCTGTGTTTGTCCTCCCACGGAAAGTTATATGGAAGAAAATAAATAGCGATACAAAATTACAAGATTACATCATTGCAATATTGTAATCCTGTAATGATGCAATTTTGCAATCACATATATTTTTCTTTTTTATGCTCACATCCGACGACGACATACGTTCTTTACTGATAAACTCAAGAACAATAGCGGTAGTTGGGGCCTCGCCGAAACCGTGGCGGGACAGCGGTGCCATTGCGCAGTTTCTGCAGAACAAAGGCTACACGGTCTATCCGGTGAATCCCATGTATCCGGAAGTGCTCGGGATGAAATGTTATCCGGACTTGAAATCCATTCCCGGTCCGATCGATATCGTTGATATCTTCCGGAATCCGGACGAGGTGATGCCGGTGATCGAGGAAGCGATCAGTGTCGGCGCTAAGTCGGTCTGGATGCAGCTGAATGTGGTCAATCCCGAAGCAGCGGCGAAGGCGGAACAGGCGGGACTGAGCGTGGTGATGGACCTCTGCATAGCGGTGGAACACCGGGCACTCGTCCGCTGACCGGGAACGATGATCTTCTCCAAGGCAGAACCGATGTTCTGCCTTTTTATTTTCACTATATTGAAACGATGCTCCGACCGATATTCCTTGTGATGTTCATTGCCGCGGTGCTCTCCGCTCAGGAGATCACTGTGCCGCAGTTCTCCTTTCCGGACTCCACATACCGGGTAGGTCAGGTCATTTATATCGGCAATGAAGTGACCAAATACTATATCATCGAGCAGGAGATGAGCCTGAAGCCGGGCGCACTCATCACCTACAACGACCTGCATTACGACATCAACCGCATCTATAGTCTTCGTCTGTTCACCAAAGTGCACATCGACGTGCTGCCGGATTCCGGCGGTCTCGCCACACTGTCCGTCCTGGTCACTGAGCGGTGGTATTTCTATCCGTTCCCGGTGCTGGGGATCAAGGACCGCGATTTCACCAAACTCTATTACGGCGCCGGACTTGCGCACAACAATGTGGCGGGGGACAATGTGCAGCTGTACGGCGCATTCGCCATCGGTTATGATCCGTTCGTCTCCATCAATTATGTCAACCCCCAGATCGATCCGGTGAACCGCATCTTCTTCTCCTTCCGCGCTTATTACACGGAACAGCGGAACCGCAGTCTTGTATCGCTCGCCGGCGCTCCGAACTTCGATGAACGACGGTCCGGCGCGGAGATCACCATCGGCCGGCGCTTCTCGCTCTTCACTCTCATCACGATGAAGGGTGAGTTCCTGAATCTTGCCGTATCGGATAATCGGACCGGACGGACACTCTCGTCCGGCGGACGCGACGAATTCTATTCCCTGCATTCGGCGTACATCTATGATTCGCGGGACCTGAAAGAGTATGCGAAACTCGGGTCGCTCGTCAGTGTCGGCGTCTCCAAATACGGCTTGTTCGAGAAGGATGTGGATTATCAGCGGTACTCGTTCGACTTGCGCACATTCGTGCCGGTACGCGAGGAGTTCACTGTGGCCGGACGAGTGTTCGGCAATTTCGCGTACGGCGGCACCGTACCGAACTACGGTCATACCTTCTTCGGGTACAGCGAACGCATCCGCGGACACTTCAGTACGATCCTGGAAGGGGAGCATATCGCAGGCGCGGTCCTGGAAGCACATGTCCCGATCATCACACCGCGGTATGTTCGGTTCGAACGGATCCCCTTCGAACAGTTCAAGGATATGCGGTATGCGCTGAATTTCGCGCTCTTTGCCGATGCCGGCAACACCTGGCACCGCACGGAACCGACGGCGCTGAACAGGTTCTACACAGGCTACGGTGCAGGGTTCCATCTGCTGCTCGGCTACAGTGCGGTAGGAAGGATCGAGTTTGCCGTTCCGTACGGCAGTTCTTTCTCCAAAGGAGAAATTATTCTAGATTTAGGGGCGGCCTTGTAGGATTCGATGAAGAATGTTTAAAAGTATTTGAGTATATGAGTAGTTGAGACACAGCGTTTTTCTCTACCTCTCACCGACTCATATACTCATCGACTCAGATACTATTTTACTCAACTACTTTTTCTATGAGCGAATTCTTCTACGTTCCATCCGAATATATCATCGATCATCATATCGCCATCGAAGGGGAAGAGGCGCGTCATATCTCCAAGGTCCTGCGGAAACAGCCGGGGGATATCATTTGGGTCGTGGACGGTGCCGGTAAGGCGTATGAAGTTGTGATCCGTCTTGTGGCTCCGGAGATGATCGAATGCGAGATCCAGTTCGAACATCACCATCTGCATGAACCGGATATCAACGTCACCCTGGCGGTCGCACAGCTGAAGAACCCCTCCCGCATGGACTGGATCATCGAGAAGGCGACGGAACTCGGCGTGCGGACCATCATTCCGCTGCAGACCGAGCGGACCATTGCGCGGTCGCCGAAGGAGGAACGCTGGAACAATATCGCGCTCGCTGCGATGAAGCAGTCGGGACGATGCATCCTTCCGCGTATCGCACCGCCCGCCGGACTCGACGAGGTGATCGCCGGAGCGGCAGAGTATGATATGAAACTGATCCCGTATGAACGGACCGATCACATCCTCTTCATCGCCGAAGCGCTGAAGCACCGGAAACCGCCGCGGACAGCAATGATCCTGATCGGACCGGAGGGGGGATTCACGGATGAGGAAGTGGAGAAAGCAGAGAAGGCGCAGTTCACGCAGGTGTCGCTGGGACGCCGCCGGCTGCGGACCGAAACAGCGGCGGTGATCGCCGTGAGCTGGGTAGTGGGGAACGAGTGACGCTGCAGAGCCCGTGATAAGAAATGTTAAACGAATCTCCAGATTCGTTTCCTGGGTTTCTTAATTCGTACAAAGCGACTCTGATAATTTTGTAAAAAAAGAAATATTGTTGAGAAATTTGTGAGGTAGAATTCAATGACCCAACCTTCATTCAAATCGTACTACCGCAGAAACCTCCCGCACATTCACCTTTCTCAGGCACGCTATTTCATTACCTTCCGATTGGCGAACAGTTTACCCAATGAAGTAGTCGAACGACTCCGTGCAGAATACGATGATTCATTAAAGTATGAACATCATACTTCCAATGATGCCATGAGTGAGCGGCAGCGAGCCTATTTTGAGAAATTCGATCAATTATTGGATGAGTCCAGCGTCGGCGACAGATGGCTTGAACGAACAGAGATCGCTGATTGTGTCATTGAAGCTCTTCGATACTATGGTGGCACATCGTATGATCTGTTGTGTTGCACAGTGATGTCCAATCATGTGCATATGCTGGTGGACCATTCTTTCGACATTTCCGGCAGAAGGATCGAAGAGATCCTGCAGTCCATAAAAAAGTACACTGCCCGAAAATCGAACCAACTGCTCGATAGGACCGGTGAACAATTTTGGCAATATGAAAGTTACGATCATGTCGTGCGGGATGAGCAGGAATCGGAAAATACAATTCGCTACATACTGTACAATCCTGTGAAAGCGGGTTTATGCAAAGAATGGCAGGAGTGGAAGTATACATATCTAAAGGAAGACTATCGGAGTTTTTATCTTTAAGTCGTGATAATGTTCCAGGTCATATGTTTGGAATGAACATAGAAATCGTATTTGGAGCGTTGGTGAACAGAAAAGTTAAACGAATCTCCAGATTCGTTTCTAGGAAGAGGAAAAACGTATAGAACGACTCTGGAGAGTCGTTCAACATACGATGAAGAACTGCAGGAACGATTCTGGATTGTTGGTGAACAGAAAAGTTAAACGAATCTCCAGATTCGTTTCTTGGGAGAGGAAAAACGTATAGAACGACTCTGGAGAGTCGTTCAACATACGAAGAAGAACTGCAGGAACGATTCAGGAGAATCATTCAACATATGAGGCTGGATACCTGGCGAGGGTAATAAAAAAAAGGGCTCATCTGAGCCCTTTTTTTATTCCTATCATACGACGCCTTACGCCGACTTCCGCTCTTCCAGAACGTAGATCGGTTCCTTCTTCTTTTCCACCGTCTCTTTGGTCACGACGCATTTCGTGACATTCGTCTTGGACGGCAGTTCATACATGATGTCCCGCATGATCTCTTCCACCACAGAACGCAGTGCGCGGGCGCCGGTACCGCGGGACATCGCTTTGGAGACGACCTGTTTCAGCGCTGCTTCCTCGAAATCCAGCTCGACCCCTTCATACTTGAAGAGCTTCTTGAACTGTTTCACAATGGCGTTGCGCGGTTCGGTGAGGATGTTCATCAGCGCCGCTTCATCCAGTGAATGCAGCGTGGTGAGCATCGGCAGTCGGCCGATGAACTCGGGGATGAGTCCGAACTTCAACAGATCATCCGGTTCCGCCATCTGCACATAGAAATCGGTGTTCTGTTCCTTCTTGCTTTTGATCTCCGCACCGAAGCCGAGCGCATTCTTGTGCACGCGGCGCGAGACGATCTTCTCCAGCCCTTCGAACGCACCGCCGCAGATGAAGAGGATGTTCTTGGTGTTCAGATTGATGAGACTCTGTTCCGGATGCTTGCGTCCCCCTTTGGGAGGAACACCCGCCACGGTCCCTTCGAGGATCTTGAGCAGCGCCTGCTGGACACCTTCGCCGGACACGTCGCGCGTGATGGAAGCGCTGTCGCTCTTCCGTGCGATCTTGTCTATCTCGTCGATGTAGACGATACCGCGTTCGGCCCGTTCCACATTGTATTCGGCGTTCTGCAGCAGATGGACCAGCACGGTCTCCACATCATCGCCGACGTAGCCCGCTTCGGTGAGTGTGGTGGCATCCGCAATGGCGAACGGAACGTCCAGGATGCGCGCGAGTGTCTGCGCCAGGAGCGTCTTCCCGGTACCGGTGGAGCCGATGAGAAGAATGTTGCTCTTCTCGATCTCCACATTCTCCGGATCGGCGAACTGGTCCTGCGTGTCGATGCGCTTGTAGTGATTGTACACGGCAACCGCGAGGGTCTTCTTCGCCTGGTCCTGACCGATCACATACTCGTCCAGAGCGGACTTGATCTGCATCGGCGTGAGGAGCCCCTTGTTCTTGATCCGTTTGGTGCGGGCGGAGGTGAGGTTGTTCCGGATGATGTCCATGGACGTGGAGACGCACATGTCGCAGATGTACACATCCGGACCCGCGATGATGCTGGTGACCTCTTCCGGCCTGCGGCCGCAGAAGGAACAGCGTACCTTATCTTCGCTCTTTTGTTTGCTCATCGGTTCACTTCTCTTTTTTTGCTTCGCCGGTCCGTTTGGTCAGCACTTTGTCGATCAGGCCGTATTCCATCGCCTGCTGTGAGGACATGTAATTGTCGCGGTCCGTGTCCTTCTCTACTTCAGAGATCGGTTTACCGGTATGTTGCGAGATGATCTCATTGAGGCGCTTCTTGGTCTTGAGGATCTCTTCCGCCTGGATGCTGATGTCGGAAGCCGTTCCCTGCACGCCGCCCCACGGCTGATGGATCATCACGCGGGCGTTCGGCAGTGCCTGACGCTTGCCTTTCTCACCTGCCAGCAGAAGGATGGCGCCCATGCTGGCGGCCATGCCGACGCAGATGGTGGAGACCTGCGGACGGATGATCTGCATGGTATCGTAGATGCCGAGACCGGCGGTGACAGAACCTCCGGGGGAGTTGATATAGATGGAGATGTCCTTATCCGGGTCTTCCGCTTCCAGATGCAGCATCTGTGCGATGGCCAAGGATGCCACGTAATCGTCGATGGCAGTACCGATGAACACGATGCGTTCCTTCAGCAGGCGCGAGAAGATATCGTATGCGCGTTCGCCGCGGCTGGTCTGTTCCACGACCATCGGGACAAGCTGGTTGTACAGTTCGTACGGTTTCGTCTGGATCTGATTCTTGATGATCATACGGCTCCTTATGATGATAAATTTGTCGGCATACCATTAGACGGATGAGAGGGGAAAATATTTCCCGCCGTTCATCCGTTACTGTGCGGCAAATTTACTGTAATCGTCGGTCTCAACGTCCGTAATCTTAACATTTTGTTTGAGAATATCAATAAGACGATTGTATTTCAGACGTTCCAGTGCGTTTTCCGAGCTCTTATAGAAGTTCACAAGGCGTTCTTTGTCGATGTTGAGTTTTGCGGATTCCTCGGCTGCGATCTTCTCGATCTCGGCATCGGAGATCTCGATCTTCTCATTCGCGATGAACTGTTCCTTGACGAGCAGCCATTTGGACTGCCAGACGGCCGTTTCGCGGGCCTGTTCGCGGTACGCCTTCTCGTTGAATCCTTTCGGCAGCTGTTTGTTGGGCTGCTGGTTCTTCGCATCCTCGATGAAGGTGTCGGTGACGTTCTGGATGAGCGCTTCCGGCACCGTGAACTCGTACTGCTTCACGATGGCGTTCAGCAGGTCGCTTTCAAAACGGCGTTCACTCCGTTCCTTCCAGAATTCCTCCAGGTCCTTCTTGATGTTCTGCTTCAGTTCTTCGGCGGTCTGGAACTTGCCGTTGCTCACCTTCTGGGCGAGGGCATCGTCCATTGGCGGCAGCATGACCTTCTCGATCTTCTTCACGGTCAGTTTCAGGTGCACATCATGGGCATGGTCGCCATGCTGATGGCTGAATTTCACTTCCTTCACATCGCCGACCGACGTTCCCTGCAGTGCTTCTTTGATCTCTTTTTCGGTCGATTTCTCGCGCAGATAGATCTTCATCCCTTCACGGCCGTGTCCGCCGGCATCCAGGTCCACCATATCAACGGTGACCACGAAGAAATCGCTGTCCACTTTCTCCGCTTCTTCCATGGTGGAGTTGATCTGCTGCAGCCGTTCGACTTCGCTTTCCAGTTCTGTCTCGGTTGCTTTGTGCGTATAGCGCTCGAGTGCGATCCCTTTGTAATCCTTCAGTTCGAACTCCGGCCGGACCTCGAAGGTCACCATGAAGGTGAGGGGAGTTCCAGGTTTGAAATCGATCTTGTTGATCTGGGGAGTGCCGAGCGGGTTCAGATTGCGCGATTCCATCTCCGTGCGGAAGACATCATTCGTGATCTCTTCCACTGCCTGGTACTCGATGCTCGGTCCGAACATCTTCTTGACCATATGCATCGGCACTTTGCCTTTGCGGAATCCCTTGATCTCCAGTGCGGGGGCAGCCTCTTTGTAGGCCTTTTCGAAATGGGGGGCCAGTTCTTCCTGGGACATCGTGACGGTCATTTCCCGGACACAGTCGTTCACATTATTGACGGTTACTTCCACGTGCAGCACTCCTTGCTTGGTCTGTTGATCGATGTGATAAAAAAATCCCGAATGCTCGGGATTCAAAAATGTCCTTAAAAGTACGAAAATATGGGGAAAATCCCAAGTCCATCTTTTTTCCCCGTTTCGTTGCGATTCTTTGCTAAACAGACTATATTCTCTGATTATAGGTCATACCTTACGACGATCACACCGTTCCATCTCTAT
>JAVBYA010000471.1 GCA_030824295.1 Bacteroidota bacterium | reverse complement strand
GCACATAGGTGAAACCGGCATTTGCATGGGTGATGAACTCATCCGTCCATCGTTTGCTGACGGGAAGATTGACCTGCATTCCGGCCTGACCGGTGCCGAATCCGTTGGCATTATCACCAGTTGGAAGGATGAGCGAGAGACGCGGAGAGACGGCGAGGCCCGGTCCATCCACCGCCTGGTATCTGTAGTTCACCATCATATCGCCGACACCGTTCGCGCTCGGTGCGGACTGAGAGAGATACGGCAGCGTGATGCTGATCTGATGTGCGCGGCTGAACGCCGGCCATTCCTGCGTGAAACTCATCTCCGTGAGCGTTCCCGGATCCATAGACGCACCGTTGAAGATATGCTGCACCACCCCGGCTTCCTGATTGTATGCCTCTTCGATGAAGAAGGAATTATCTTCGATCGCTTTCGTGAACTCCTGCGCCAGGACGGGAAGGGTCAACACCAGCATAAGAATGAACGTCCGCATCATGACCGCTCCTGTTATAGGTGGATGAACTTCGGGAAGAACTTCCCGGTGCGCGTCCGGTATTGGACGTATCGTTCTCCGAACTGTGCAATAAGGAATTGTTCTTCCGTGAATGTGCGGACATACAAAGTGATCAGCACAACGACAGAGAGGAACAGAACCGGCATCAAACCTGCGAACAGTCCGAGTCCGAAGAACAATAAGAATCCGGTCGTATAGAGAGGGTGCCGGATGAACCGGTAGATGCCGTGCGTGATCAGCTCATGCTGCGCGCGGGTCTGTACCGTATCGGTGATGTTCCTGCCGATGGACCGGAAGACCGAATAACCCATGGGAATGGAGATGAGAGCAAGAACATAGCCGGTCCAGCGGAGCAGCGGCACCGGCTCGAACCGGAAGGATGCGAACAGTCCCGGTACGATCGGGAAGAAGAAGCAGATCAGCCAAAGGGCGAATCCCAATACCCGTAACATCAGAAAAGTGACCGGACCTTCGTTCTTCATCCGCTCGAACCGGTCGTTCTGCACATGCGCTTTGTGCCGATGATATCCGCCGTATGCAACGATGGCATAGAACGGTACGGCAAACAGTAATCGTGTGATGGTCTCTTGATCCATGATGATCCTCCTCCGTTATATTACGCCAGCAGCCGATAGACCTGAGCGACCAGGAAGCAGATGACAAGGCCCATGATCACCGGCAGGACCGATGCTACAGCGGTCCATTTGACGCTTTTTGTCTCTTTATAGATAGTATAGATGGTCGTTGAACAGGGATTGTGCAGCAGACTGAACAGCATCAGATTGAGCCCGGTCAGCATCGTCCATCCCCCCGCACGCAGAACGTCCGCTACGCCGGATGCATCATCTAGTTCGAACATCACTCCGGCACCGTCCCCCACGCCGGCGAGTTTCGCGCTCAGGACGGTGAGCATCAAGACTGTCGGGATAACGATCTCGTTCGCCGGAATGGCGATGATGTACGCCAGCAGGATGACGCCGTTGAGTCCCAACAGGATGCCGAATGGATCGGACGCGGCGATGAAATGTTCCGCCAGACTCAGCTGTCCGATGTGGATGTTGGAGACCAGCCAGATGACTGCTCCGGCCGGTGCTGCAAAAATGATGGCGCGCCACAGGACGATCGCCGTCCGGTCGATGAGCGATGTGTAAAGCGTCTGCCACAGCTGCGGCGGACGGTACGGCGGAAGTTCCAGACTGAAGGCGGATGCTTCACCTTTCAGGACCGTGTTGGAGAGTCCCCACGAAACGGCAAGAGTGAAGAAGATGCCGAGCATCGCCACGGTGACGACCGCCCCCGCCGTGATGAGTCCGGCAAGATGCGACGGTACCAATGCACCGAAGAAGATGGATGCGATCAGGATCTGCGTCGGCCACCGTCCGTTGCAGAGGGAGAAATTGTTGGTGATGATGGCGATGAGCCGTTCGCGCGGACTGTCGATGATGCGCGTGGCGACCACACCGGCGGCGTTGCATCCGAATCCCATCACCATACTGAGCGACTGCTTTCCGTGTGCACCGGCGCGCCGGAAGAGGGAGTCCATGTTGAATGCCACACGGGGAAGATAACCGAAATCCTCCAGCAGCGTGAAGAGCGGAAAGAAGATCGCCATCGGAGGGAGCATGACGCTGATGACCCACGCCATCGCGAGCCAGACGCCGTCCACCATCAAACCGGTGAACCACCAGGGGGAACCTAGGGACGAGAATGCTGCGCGCAGCCACGGATGGACCGTATCCACCAGGAAGGAAGCGATCATAGCGCTCGGAACGTTCGCTCCTTCCACGGTCAGCCAGAAGACGACCGCGAGCATCAGGAACATCAGCGGGAAACCGAACCACCGGCTGGTGATGAGTCTGTCCAGCTGACGGTCCATCGAGAATTTCGGTTTGCTGTCCGGTTCGGTCACAGAACGGGAAGCGATCCGCTGTGCGTCGGTGTAGATGGATTCCACGAGCGTGTCGTGGATATTGTCGCCGATCTCCCACCGGAGCGTGTTCGCCGTGGCGAGGATGGCATCGGTATCGGATGTGTGCTGTGCTGCTTTGCTCATACTGTCCCTGCTATAAGATGTTGTTCGTTCTGCCGTACCGGTGTCCGGCGGATGAGTGAGCCGAGTTCACCGCTCCGCACAGCATCGATGATCTTCTGATCACCTTCCAACAACCGCAATGCGATCCACCGTGCGTTGGGAATGTCGGGGAATGCGGCGGTGATCCTTCCGGTGAGTGCGGTGAGTGCACGTTCCAACTGCGGTGCGGTCCGCTCCAATCGGTGCGGCCGGCAGACATACGTGCCGTTCGCGACCTCGTAGATGTATTTCAGCAGTTCCGGGATCCCTTCTTCCTGCCGCGCGGCCGCCGCAACGACCGGGATGCCGAGGTCCCGCGCCAGCCCGCGCGGATCGACGACGATGCCGTGACGTTTTGCTTCGTCCATCAGGTTCAGACAGAGTACGGCGCGGTCGGTGATCTCCAATACCTGCAGGACGAGGTTCAGATTCCGTTCCAGCCGTGTGGCATCGACCACGATCACCGTTACGTCCGGCTGACCGAAGAGGATGAAATCACGCGCCACTTCTTCGTCCGTACTGGTGGAGAGGAGTGAGTAGGTGCCGGGCAGGTCGACCAGTTTGAAGCGTTTGTCGCCGTAATCGAATCCTCCCTCGGCGCGGGTAACGGTCTTGCCGGGCCAGTTGCCGGTATGCTGCCGGAGTCCGGTGAGCGCATTGAAGACGGTGCTCTTCCCGGTGTTCGGGTTGCCCGCCAGCGCCACGACGAAATCGAATTCCGCCATGTTGATGCCGAGTTTCTTCAGATTTCCCAGGTTGTGCACCGGGCAATCCTCACAATTCGCTGCATGTGTCTGTGTCATAGGCTGTATCGTTGTTCTGATGGACGAAAGAATAAATTCACTGTTTTTGAATGAAGATCATCTCGGCATGCTGCCGGCGCAGTGCGACGAGCGCGCCGCGGATGTTATACGCGGTCGGATCTCCAGATGCGCTTTTCATCTCGGCACGGATGACCGTTCCCGGAACGACTCCCAGGTCCATGAGCCGCCGGCGCTGATGTCCCCGCATCGCTTTAGAGATGCTCAGCACCCGCGCCTCGTCCCCGACCGACAGGGAAGAGAGAGGAGATAGCGGTGCAGTGATGCGCGGTTCTTCTTCCGTGATCGGCGCGACCGTCAGATTATTGGCAAGGAGCGGCGCCAGGACGATCTCTTCACCGTTCGCGGCGAAGCGGACCCGTTCATTGCTCCGCTCGATCATCATCACCTGCATTCCCACGTACAATCCCTGTGCCGTCAGTTGCGCGAAGACCGTCTCCGGTTCATCCTCGATATGCGTGACCACGGCGAATTCCCCGCCGCTCAGCGAAAGGAGTGAGCGTCCCTGTTTTGGAGGGATCTCGCCGGTCGGCGTCGGGATCGGATCGCCGTGCGGATCGAAATGCGGATTGCCGATCTGCGCTGCCAATGCTTCCGTTTCCGCCGGTGTGAGCGTATGTTCCGCCAGTTCGGCGGAGGCATGCCATTCGGTCGGCGGTACGCTTGTCTCATCCGCCAGATAACGTTCCCACAGCCGGTGCACGCGGATCACGCGGAGTGCGTAGGAGCGTCCATCTGCCGTCAGATGGACACCGTTGTCGTTGGTGGAGAGCAGTCCCATTGTCGCTAGACGGGTGAGCAGTTCAGCGGACTGGTCCGTGGGGATCAGCAGTGTGCCCGCAATGCTCTCTGTGGTGCAGTGGATGTTCTTGTACTCACAGTCGAAGATATGCTTCAGTGCATCCTCGATCAGCACGCGCTGCATCCCGCGGCTGGCGCGTTTCCAGCGGTCGGTCAGTCCGTACTTCGGCAGGAAGAACAAGGCGAGGACGGCCGTGATGATGCCGAACAGTATAAGCGCTTTACCGGGATCGATCATCGGTCGCCTCCTGCATTCTCCACGAAGATGTTCGAAGCGATGGTGGAACTGATGTTCACTTCCCGGTCGCCGATGCGGACGAGCAGGGAATTGTCGAAGCTCATCTTCTGCCGGATGAGGATCTCACGGTGGAGCGAGATGCCGATGGAGGAGACGTACTGCAGCATCTCGGAATTCTCATCGCTCACCCGCAGTACCCGGACGGTCGCTCCTTCATGCGCTTCCGCCATGGGATAGCTCATGGAACAGGTGATCACGCCGTCCTTGCTCGGGATCGGATCGCCGTGCGGATCGATGGAAGGATGGCCGAGCACATGGTCGATCTTCTCTTCCATCTTGTCGGACATGATGTGCTCGAACCGTTCCGCTTCATCGTCGATCTCATCCCAGCCGAAATGCAGCACCTGGACGAGGAACATTTCCCACAGCCGGTGCTTCCGGATGATGCGGAGTGCGAGCAGCTTCCCCTCTTCGGTGAGTTCCACGCCTTTGTACGGCGTGTGCGTAAGCGTCCCTTCCTCCGCGAGTTTTTTTATCATCTCGGAAACGGATGCCGGGGAGATCTGCAATTTCTCGGAGAGCGAGGAGGTGGTGACCTTCCCGTCGTTCGATGAAAGCTTGTAGATGTTCTTCAGGTAGTTCTCGATCTGTTCACTGGCCATGGTTGTTCGCTCCGTTCGTTAATCGTGTCCGCATGCGCATGCGTCGTTCAATGTCCGTGCCTTTTCAAAACATTCCTTCCCTTCCTTCACCGAGAAATAGACGAGCCCCAACGCGCCGGCAGCATCCACATACGGCAGCGAGAACGCTTCGTAGAGGAAGCTAGAGGCAAGCAATGTGACGGACATGTACACGCACACCACGTTGCAGTTGGCATCGGCGATCATCGCTTTGGAATCCAGCGCGGCACCGACCCGCTTCTTTGCCCGGATGAGTCCCAGCATTGCAACGATCGAGACGGCAGAGATGATAACGCCCCAGAAGGTCGACTCCGGCTGCTGACCGGCGAGTATGGAAAAGAGAGCGGTGAGCAGCAGTCCGGCCGAGAGGACGTAGAACGACCAGCCGGTGATGCGCAGAGCGGTCACTTCGAAAGGACTCTTGCTGCTGAGCGGATTTCTGGTGATGCGGATGACCATGGCGCCGATTCCGATGCCGGAGATGGTCTCAATGAAACTGTCCGCACCGAATCCGAACAATGTCAGCGACTCATCAGAGTAGCCGACCATTGTAGATATGGTTCCTTCTGCGATATTATAGATGATCGTAAAAATGCTCAAATACATCGCATAACGATAGTATTTTGCCTTTTCTCCGTCTGAAACGATAGGAATTGCCAGGGTAGACATTTTGGTATGCCAGAATATTGAATTTAGGTTATCCTAAATTTACATTATGGCGCATTGAATGTCAAGGGAAAGTCAAAATTTTTTAATCGTTAATGCTTATACGAACTGATGCTAGCGGTGGGGGGGAGAAACTCACTTCTCACCGAAGATCTTCAGCCATTCATCGATCTGGTGAGGAGTGAGTGAAGAGTCGGATTTTTCGGTGACGGTCTCATCCGACGATGAAAGAAGATTTGCAAAATGTTTGGAAGTATGCGTCTGGCAGGAACACGCTTTCGCGAACGAAATGATCTCGCGGTCCGAAGAGACGATGACGAGCTGGGCCCGCTGTTTGGACTGTTCGATCATCGTGCGGATGTGTGTGTCGGCGGAGCGGGGCGCGGAGTAGATGACATGGACCGGTGCGTTGACCGACCGTTTCGCATTGGCAGGAGGTTCATGACCGTCGAAGACAATGGAACATCGGAACTTCCGTTGATGGGTCAACAGCGATGTGGCATGGATGAGCAATTCCCGTGCGCTCTCCGCATTGTGTGCGAGGGTCTTCTTCCATGCAGGCACCGCATGGATCACATTGTATCCGTCGATGATCACGTGGTCCATGGTCAATTCCTTTCCAGCTTCTCGAAGTCATGGATCCGGTCCATGTTCACGCCGATGGCCTTCCCGCCCTCGCCGGGGGTGAAGATATCTTTGAACCGTGCATTCCAGATGATCTCGTCGTACCGATAGGAAGAGCGCGAGTGGACGGTCTGGGAATAGGTCTCATCCGTTGCTGTGATCAGCACGAACATTTCCGTCTCCGCTTCGCGCAGGCGGTCCGCATCCATTCCGTGGAGTGGACTCTTCTCATCGATGGCATGCACGATGGTCCAGTGCAGCGGGAAGAAGGTCACTTTCTGCCGGTCCAGTGTCAGCGAATGGTACTGCCGGATCCGTTTCCCCTGCCGCTCGCTCATCATCGAGAAGATGATCTGCGGTTCGATGTTGATCAGCTGACTGGAACGCTGGTTGATGATGCGGACCATCAGTGCTTGGCCTTCCTTGAATGGTGCAACCACAGCGTTGTCGCTGTAGAGGATCTTTGCATTCGGACGGGCAAAGCGGGCGAAGAGAAGTCCGGTGATCATCGCAACGCTGACGAACCCGAAGAACGATTCGACCGTCATCAGGATATTGGCCGCAGCATTGCGCGGATTCAAGGCTCCGTACCCGATGGTCGCAAAGGTCTCCACGCTGAAGAAGAAACAGTTCCAATAATGCTCGGTGAAGGTCGTCGATTCCGTACCGTTCAGCGCATCCGGTCCCGCAGCATAGTATGCCCAGCCGAAAAGGATGTTCACCGTCAGATAGAAGACCATGGTCAGCAGGATGAACTTGGACCAGGAGATGGTGATGAGCCAATGATAGAGGCTCAGCGAGCGGACCACGGAGAGACCGTCCCGGTCCACATTGAACGAACCGTCACGGTTCATCATGCGGCTGACATGCTGCTGCGACAGACGGCTTCCGAAGCCGAGGTCGTTGGTATCTTCTTTGACGGCAGGAGGGGAAGTGCTCTTTTTTATCATATGGTACGTTTCGATGCGATGATCATCACGCCGTTGCCGGTGGACCGTGAACCGCGGACATCGGCGGACATGGAGATCAGATAGAGTGGATAAAAGATAAGATAGAACGGGACCAGGATCGTCCATGCCAACGGATGCCACGATTTGAAGAACCATTCGAAGATCGCCGAGATCTCGAACATCGTTGCCGCCAACCGGCCGAAGGACGGTCTCCGCTCGAGGATGGTGAAGCCGGCGGCCGTCAGCCGTTCCTCCAGCTGAGCGTCGGTGTAGGTCTGCGGCCGGCCGATCACCTGATCGTAATCGAATCCGGGGCTCGCAGAAAGCCGTTTGAACAGCGGGAGCGTGCGGCGGTAGTTGACCGCGGCATAGAGCGCAAGACGTCCGTCCATTGCAAGGGAGCGATGGAAATTCTTTAGCACTTTTCCATCGTCCGCAATATACATCAGCACACCGATGCAGAGGATCAGGTCGGTGTGCTGCGGCAGCTCCGCTTCCGAAAGGTCGCTGCAGACGAATTCCATATTGCTGCGCCCTGTGGACGCCGCCAATGCTTGGCATAATTCAATGTTGGATGCAGAAACATCTATCCCGATCGTTCGTTCGGTACGACCGAACTCGGGTACGGTGAAGAGGTAATCCCCCATGCCGCAGCCGGCATCCACCACGATCTTCGGTGCAGGATGTTCCTGCAGGATGCGGCGGATGGCGCGGTGGGCGTACTTCATCCGCAGGACCGAAAGTCGGTTCAGCCGGAAATAGAGGAACAGCAGCTGCGGGAACCGAAGGAGCAGCGACGGCGCCTGCTGATGATGCATGATATCAGAGATCTTCATAGAGAGAATATTAGAATCATACAATGTAGAAACCGATGTCAGCAAATGCAATCGGTCATTGTTTTCTTGACATGAGCGATGATAAGCGCAGGTCAAGGAAGGGTGAATGATGTGTGACCGTTCGTTCTCTTTTCGGTTATCGTTCGATGAAATCGATCATCGGATATTGCTTTCGCTTCTCGTTCGGATATATTGTGAATCAAAAAAAGGAATATCAAAATGAGAACGAGAAGTCTTATTTTTCTCATCAGTGCCCTGTTCTCGATGATCGTGTCGGCGCAGGCGGGCGGGACCAAGGAACCGAAGAAAGAAACGGCAGTGTCTGAACTTTCGGATGTGACATTCACTCCGGTCCCCGGCAGCACGTTCCGCCTGGGGGATGTGTTCAATGAAGGCTCAGCGGATGAATTGCCTGTAAGTTATGTGACGGTGAGTGATTTCTCCATGAGCATCTACGAGATCACCGTGGGACAATTCAAACGCTTCACTGAACAGACAGGGTACCGAACGGATGCCGAAGTGGAAGGGTGGGCGTTCGTCTGGGATGGAACTTCCTGGGGAAAGGAATTCGGCATCACCTTTCGGAATCCCGGGTTCCCGCAAAATGATGATCATCCGGTGGTCTGCGTCATTTGGCGTGATGCGGCGGCCTATTGTGAATGGCAGTCAGAATCCTCCGGACGGAAGGTCCGTCTGCCGACCGAAGCAGAATGGGAATTCTCCGCACGGGAACGTGGGATGCGTCCGCGGTACGGATGGGGGGCCGGTGTGCCGAGCGGGAACGTGGCGGATGAGAGTGCCGGTTCGGTATGGCCGAGTCTGAAGATCTGGGGCGGATACATGGATGGGTTCGTCACGACGGCGCCGGTGGGAAGATTCCGTCCGAACAGCATCGGATTGTACGATATGTCCGGCAACGTGATGGAATGGTGTGCAGATTCGTACGGACCGTACACTGCAGAGGAGAAGAAGGACCCCATGATAACGAAGCAGGACCAATTCAAAGTGTTGCGCGGCGGCTCATGGTTCAATGCAGAACCGGGAGTGCGGACCACGGCACGGACCAGGCTGAATCAGACGTACAGAGGAACACGTGTCGGCTTCCGTGTGGTAGTGCGGTAAGGGACGACCACATGTTACGGCAGATCAGGATGAACCACGTGATGCTTCGTCGCATCCTGATATTGTTTGGCGACGGACATCATCGTCCCTTCGCCGAACAACTGACCGGTGAACGTGATGCTGACCGGATGTCCTTTTGCCGTGAACCCGCTCGGCACGGTGATGCTGGGATGTCCGGTCAGGTTGGTGAGGAGCAGACTGTTCCCTTCCTGTGACGGACCGACATACACATCGATCCACCGCATCGTCTGCTCCATCTTCTGGATGAGCAGCTGCCGCACACGGCTTGCCTGGATGTATTCCACCGCGGTGATGAACCGCGATGCACGGAACGAATTCGGCCACGCATTCTTGATCTGACGGACGAGCAGATCGTCCTGTCCGCTCCGCGTCAGGTCATCGAACGCCGCAGCGGATTCTGCGCTGAGCATGATGACGATATCGTCCACAGGGAAGGAAGGGAGTTCCACCGGTACCAGCGTTGCTCCGAGACTCCGCAGCTGTTCCAGCACAGCATCATTGAACGGCTTTCCTTCTTTCACACTGTCGAAATCGCTCTTCAGATAACCGATACGCAGTCCCTTCAGTTCCGTCCGCTTCGGCTCATACACGAACGGCATCGTGATCAGCGTCTGATCGTTCGTGTCAGGTCCAAGGATCGCTTTGAAGACGAGCGCACAGTCTTCCACTGTCCGGCAGATGGGACCGAGCTTATCCATGGACCAGCTGAGCGCCATCGCGCCATGCCGGCTGACCCGACCGTACGTGGGACGCAATCCGGTCACACCGCAGCGTGTGGCCGGTGAAACGATGGAACCGTACGTTTCTGATCCGATCGAGAAAGCGAACAAACCGGCCGCCGTGCCGGACGCGGAACCGGCGGACGAACCGCTCGACCCCTGCGTCGTGTCCCACGGATTCTTCGACTTCCCGCCGAACCAGACATCGCCCCACGCCAGTTCGCCCATCGCGGTTTTGGCGATCAGCACGGCACCGGCTTCCTCCAGTTTCGCTATAACGGTAGCATCTTCATTGAATTGCTGCGTTTTGAACGGAACCGATCCCCACGTGGTGGGGTACGTCTTTGTCGACAGCAGGTCCTTCGCGCCGTACGGGATGCCGTGCAGCGGACCGCGGTATTTCCCGGCGGCGATCTCCTTGTCCGCCCGCTGTGCCTGAGCAATGGCGAGCGACTCCGTCACCGTAACGATACACTGCAGCATCGGCTGATACCGTTTGATGCGGTCCAGGTAGATGCGGGTGAGCCGTTCGGAGGTAAGACGCTTCGATCTGATCCAGAGCGCCAGCTCACCGACCGATGCGAAAGCGATCCTCTCATCGCTTTCCGGCAACGGCAGTTCCTTCACACCGGCTGGAGCGAACAGACTCTTCCGTTCCGGGAATGTTTTGCCGATCGGTATGGGATTGAACAGCAGAGAAGGGACGACACTGTTCGGAAGCGGGACCGCACGGAGACGTTCGAAACTCTCCCGCTGACCGCGCACATCACCCAGCAGTGATTCACGTTTGGCATCGTTGAATTTCAGTCCGATCATCGTCTCGGCGTTCTGCACGGTACGGATGGTGATGGAATCCTGCGCGAAGAGCGGCAGGGCAAGCAATAACAACAGTATTAGTGAATGATTCATAAATATTCCTTCATAGAAGGTAATTCTCAGCGTATCATTGGATAAGTTCCAATAGTCATGCTGAGCGAATCCAAGATTGTTTCTTGATGATGAGTCGAAGCATGACTTCCATTAATGATCTTCCTTTGCCGTCACTGGATTGATCCACAGCAGCATTCCGTTTTGGGATGAACAGTCAAATGGTAGACTCTTCGTCAAGTCAACGCTTAGCTCATTCAGGAAGATCGTTTTTAAATTCGGGAATATTTGCCATGTCAACTGCTCAGTGACACCCTGAACTGTTAACGTTGAAGTTCATCGCAGATCGTACCGCATGGTCTGCACTTTGTCCCGATAGAATCCGATCGCACGCAGTTGTTCCGCTGCACCGGACTCGGAGGGACGTTTTCCGTTACAATATTCCAGCACGACCTCGTTCCGTGACGGATAGGATGTCCGGAGATGCTGAAGGAAGATCCGGATACCGGCCGCCGCGGAATCAGTGAAGTGTGTGCAGAACATCCGCGCACCGTAATGTTCCAGCCATACGATGGGTGTGCCGTTCTCCAGGATAAGGAAATTCCCGGCGATACGGGAGACGCGCACATTCAATTCCGGTGCAATGCCGTGCTCGATGCCGATACCGTACGGGTTGGCGGGGTCGCAGGCATTCAGCAGGACGAGCCCGCCCGTGTCCGGCGGACGGTTCTTGATCTCATCCAGCATCCGCACCGCATCCGGCAGCGCGAACTGCATTCCGGACAATCCTTCCACAAAATATCCGCGCCGCAACTCATCCCGCATCTCCATCCGCTGCAATTCCATCGCCAGCAAGGACCATGGGAGCAGATTCTCTTCCCGCTTCGCGATCTCCCGCGCAACAATACCATATCGTAGCAGCAATTGCTGCGCCTGTCGCTGGATCCGTTCCTGATCCGTCACCGCCGGTCCGAGGATGCTTTTCGTCCGGACGAGCGACCATCGGCCGCTCCATCCCGGCGCCTGTTTCAGTGCGGCGCGGACGCTTCGCATGGCGGTGCACCGGAGCGGATTCCGGCGGGGATTGACGATCTCGATCCGTTCTGCCGGCATCCCCGGTTCTTCATTCTTCTGGTACCGCTTCACATTCAGTGCTTCATCCGCAGCGTCGCTGGTGATCAGTCCGTGCCAGAATAGTTCGGAGAGTGCCCGGTTGATCGACGAGAGGGCATAG
The DNA here is from genome assembly GCA_030824295.1 of Bacteroidota bacterium. Taxonomy (GTDB): domain Bacteria; phylum Bacteroidota; class Ignavibacteria; order UBA10030; family UBA8401; genus UBA8401. The sequence continues at coordinate 4,395 of JAVBYA010000471.1, read as the reverse complement.
TTCGTGTTCTCACGGATGTCCGACAGGAACGATGCGCCGTTCTGTTTCAGGAATGTCAGGATATCCTCGGCATGTGCGGATACTTCCGTTGTGTTTTCGTCCGGGACCGGCAGGAAGATATTTCCGTCGCCGCGGGCGATCCACTGGGAGCGGCCCGATTCGCCGCCGATGCAGAAGAACTCCCCGCTTCGCGTCAGGGACCGCAGCATCTCGCTGTCGTACCGCTGCATGCGCGTTCGGAGGATCTCCGGCTCCCAGATCTCGGAGGGAACGGCGAATCCCTGGAACTGCTCCAATAGTAAACGCACATCCTCTCCGGTCTCCGCGCGATGGTCCGCATCCCGTCTCTGCCACTGCAGAAAGAAGCGGGTCACTTCTGCGATGGTGGCCGGCTTGATCTCCTTCCGCGCGAGCGATAATGATGCGCGGTGGATCCGTTCCAGATTGGGACGATAGCTCCACTGTTCTTCTTCGCTGCCGGCGGTCAGTACACCGCTGACGATATTTCCTGTAGCCGGAATGGAACTGAGAATGGAATGAGACTCTTCATCACTGATGGCGTATCGCTGTGCGATGGCGGCAGATGTGAGCGTTCCGTGAGAGCGAAGCATGCGCAGGATAACGTACTGCAGCGCTTCGTTCCGTTCGAAGCGGACGGAACGAAGGTGCTCCGGTAGCTCTGGCATTTGTGACTCGTCAGTCTCGCAGAAAGGACGATACAGTGGAAGTTCTTCCGCAGCGATCCAGTATCGGTTTGCACCCGCCGTCACCGGAACGATTATCTGTTGTTGCTTCAATTGTTCCGCGAACACCGGCTGCTCGATCCGCTCCTGCAGTTCCTGTTCCGTCAATTCACCCAGCCGCAGGAAGATCTCCAGCAACTCAGGCGCAGATCGGGCACGGCGGGTGAGGGAAGTGAACTGCAGTTGCGATTCAACACTCTTCACGGCATCCGGCCGGACCACCGTCCGCACGGCACCGAGATCGACCACTTCGGAAACGAGTTCCCGGTTGAGTGCGGCGAACTGCTGCTGTGCCGTCTGTTTCGGGTCATCCCATTCGTACATATACACCGCAGCGAAGTCGAACAGCACGGTGGAAGCGAACGGCGATGGTGTCTCATGGTAAATGGTGTGCACCGTGATCTCGCCGGCGGTGATCCGTCCGATCACTTCCTTCGTATGTTCCAGGTCCAGCACATCGGTCAGGCATTCCCGGACGGTTTCGATGACGATGGGGAAGTCGTTGTATTGACGGACGATCTGCAGCAGGTCCGCAGAACGGAGCCGCTGCAGGAAGAACGGACGCCGTTTTCCTGGATTCCCCTTCGGCAACAGTAAGGAACGCTCAGCATTCTGGCGGAACAGCGCTCCAAAGAGAGGGGAAGAAGGGATCGCTTCCAGGATCACCTGCTGGGCATGCTCCACCGTGAGTCCGTCGAACAGGTCGAGCGGAAGCCGTTCGGCATCCGAGCAGCGGAAGAGGATCCCGTCATTATTATAGAGCATCTGCACATCGATGTTCAGACGAACGAGCAGAGCGTGATGCAGCACGATACCGAGCAGTCCGTTCACCCCTTTGCCGAACGGGGAGTGCACAACGATGCGCGGATCCCCCACTTCATCCCGGAATCCCTCCACCACGATCGTGCGGTGGGAAGGGACCACTGATGTCGATTCCCGTTGCTCTTCCAGATAGTCGATGATGTTCCTTCGTGCGTGCGTGTCGATGGGATAGGTGTTCAGCAGAGTCTCCTGCGCCGCATGGTCCGAACCGGAGAGTGTGTGGATGAATTCTCCCACCCGTTCGCCGAGTTCGAATGTCCGGCCGATCCCTTCGCCGCGCCAGAACGGCATGCGGGCCGGCTGACCCGGCGCCGGCGACACGACCACTTTGTTCGCATCGATGTCCATCATCCGCCACACATTCGAGCCGAGGATGAACGTATCCCCCGCACGGCTCTCGTAGATGAACTCCTCATCCACTTCGCCCACTTTCGTTTTCATATCCTCCAGATACACACCGAAGTATCCCCGGTCCGGTATCGTGCCGGCATTGGTCAGTGCCAGCAGCGACGAACCGGGAAGCGTGGAGAGCGTGTTGTGGAGCTTGTTCCAGACGATGCGTGCGCGGAGTTCGCGGAACGCTTCGTTCGTGAAGCGGCCGGCGAGCATCTCCAGCACGGCGTGGTAACTCTGTTCGCCGAGTCCGCGGTAACAGTAGGACTGACGCACCAGGTCGTACAGTTCTTCCGTGTTCCATTCTTCGATGCTCACCATCGCAACGATCTGCTGTGCCAGCACATCCAGACAGTTCTGCGGGATGATCGTCCGCTCAATGGCATGCTCCGTCATTCCTTTGGCGACCACGGCACATTCCACCAGGTCTTCACGGTGCGTCACGAAGAGCCGACCTTTACTGTTGGCATTCACCAGATGCCCGGAACGTCCCACCCGCTGCAGTCCCCGTGCGATCCCTTTCGGGGACTGGATCTGCACGACCAGGTCCACAGTGCCGATATCGATGCCGAGTTCCAATGCCGAAGTGGTGATCAGTGCGCGGAGCTTGCCGCTCTTCAGATCGGATTCCAATTGTTCCCGAACGGTGCGGGACATGCTTCCGTGGTATGCAAAGACGGTGATCTCCTGCGGTTTCGGCTGGAGAGCGGACTGTTCCGGAAAATCCTTTCTATTATAGAAAGGGACGGCGTAATTGTTCGTCATATCCTCCGCGCCGGTCAGCAGGTCGTTCAGCCGGGCGGCGACACGTTCCGCCAATCGGCGGTTGTTCACAAAGACGAGCGTCGTGCGGTGTTCGAGGATCATCGCGATCAGCTGCGGGAAGATGAGGGACCAGATGCTGTCCTTGGGCTTGCCCGCCAGATCAAAGGCGGGCATCTCTGCAAAATCCCTCGCTGCGCAGATCACATTCAGGTCGACCGATTTTTTATACCCGGCATCCACGATGTTCACCGGACGCGGAGTAAGCGTGCTGCCGTTCCATTCCATTCCGCCGAGGAACTGCGCCACCTGCTCCAGCGGACGCTGCGTAGCGGAGAGTCCAATGCGGGTGATCGGACGGTACGGCAGCGACGAATTCTCCGCCGCTGTGCGGACGAGCCGTTCCAGACGTTCGAGCGTCAGCGACAGGTGCACGCCCCGTTTGGTATTGCTGATCGAATGGATCTCATCCACGATCAGATAGCGGACATCGTGGAAGAGAGGGCGGGACTTCTCCGACGACAGCATCAGATAGAGCGATTCGGGTGTGGTGATCAGGATGTCCGGCGGATTGCGGAGCATCCGTGCCCGCTCGGTCTGCGTTGTATCTCCGGTCCGGACCGCACTCCGAATCTCGTTCATGGAGATGCCGGTCCTCTCCGCTTCGGTCAGGATGCCGTTCAGCGGTATCTCCAGATTCCGGTGGATGTCGTTGTTCAATGCCTTCAGCGGCGACACATACAGGACGCGGATCCCCTTGGTATTGCGCGGTGTGCGCGGGCGCCGTTTCCGTCCGGTCACCGGAACATCGGCATCCTTCGGCACTGTCCCCTCTGCAATGTTCTCTTCCACAAGATGGTTGATGCACCAGAGGAATGCGGCAAGGGTCTTCCCGGAACCGGTCGGTGCTACGATGAGCGTATTGTTCCCGCCGGAGATGGAAGGCCAACCCTGCTGCTGCGGAGGAGAGGGGACGCCGAACGATGCGGTGAACCACGAGCGGACGATCGGATGGAAACGTTCAAGGACCGGATGGGACATGGAGACCAATGTAAGCAAAAAGGAGTTCGGAGAAAACACGCTCCGTCATTGCTGTCGCGGTAAAGTATCGCTGTTCGCAAATTGATTTTCAGTGAAACAATCGTTATACTTTGCTGGACTTTTTCATCATTTTCCCCATAGAAACGACCGCATGCCGCACGAGACCCGCATTCTGCTCATCGAGAACAAACAGGAGAGTATCGACCTGTTCACGGCAGAGATGCGCCGCTCCGGTATCGCCCACGAACTGCGCGTCATCCCCGCATTCGACCTTGTTCCGGATGTGCTCGAGGAGTTCTCGCCGGAGATCATCATCGTCGATTACACCATCGCCGAACTGAAACCGTCCGACACCATCAGCATCCTCAAGAACATGATCGCCACCACACCGCTCATCATCTACTCCGCTGTGCTGAACGAGGAGACGGTGGTGGAGTGCATGCGGTCCGGTGCGACGGACTATGTGTTCAAGCAGCATTCGGCACGGCTCGGTTCCGCCATCGAAAGCGCCATCGACAAACGCCGTGTGCAGGAAGAACTGCGCCTGAGCAAGGAGCGGTTCAATACGCTCGCAAAGGTCTCCACGGTCGGCATCTTCCTTGCATCGGCGGACGGGTTCTATCTGTATGTGAAC
>JAVBYA010000205.1 GCA_030824295.1 Bacteroidota bacterium | reverse complement strand
AACACTGGACGATGAACCGCCCGAAACAGGGACCCCGAACTTCACCACGGTCGTATCCTTGAACGGATTCGGATAGTTCTGTTCCATGAAGAAATCAGGCGGCGGCGTGCCGATGCTTGTCTGCGGACCGGTGGTCGGTTCATTGATGCAGGAGCCGAAGAGGAAAAGAACGGAGAACGATAACAACAATAATTTCATATACACCCCAAGTCAATCAAAAAAGGACCAACGGCATCTCTGGTCAGTCAAAATGTCCAAAGAATTTGCATCGACAGCAATAACGTAATCACGGGATGCTTAAAAAAAGGTGAGGCGGGACACAATGAACAATTCAATCCGGTTCTTTCACTCTGAATTACAGAGAAAATTTGTTCGAGAACGAACAATGGGTGGATCGAATTGAATTCAGTGTTGATGTATCGGCGGAGAGCAGAGATGACGATGCGTGGTTTCGCGAACACCGTCGAACGGATTCTCCGTGCAGTGAAAGGACGGATCGCCTTTGCATCATGGTGATCCGGTGAAGCAGAAAAATTACCAACCGAGCGATAGACCGATCATACCATACGTTCCGGATATGCTGTAATCCAAACCAATGGACGGTTCATTCTCAGCAATGAAATGATAGAACCCCAATCCCCGGTAACCCCAATCGATCACGACTGCTGTCTTTTTGGTGAAGGAGATGGTGATGCCCACTCCCGCACGGAACCCGATGCTCGATGAAGTGAATCGGGTCGAAGAGAGCCGTACCCGTGTCCCGTCCGATAACGTATAGGATTGCTCTTCGGACATCGATGCCCACGCGTAGATCACTTCACCATACAGATGGAACAGCGGCTTGACCGTGGAGATCGCCGCGCCCAGAGAGACAGGGGTGACCTGATACCGCTCTTCGGTCATAGCAACGATATTCCCGCCCGGGCTCCCGTCCGGCTGTGTTTGCGGCATCGTTGTGGTGTACCGGAACGCATTCCGCATATGTCCGATGCGGAGATTGAGGCTCTTGATATCCGCTTCCGGCCGCACACTGAGCGTTACGAGGTATTCGGCTGTCGGCTCCGTTACCTCCGAGCGGGCGGAGAATTGGTTCGCAAAGATGGTGTTCCCCTTGCTGTCCACCGGATTCTTCTGTTGATGGAACTCCATGTTGGCGCTCTCGGCATGTCCGCCGTTGATCCCGTACCCGGCGGAGATGCGGATGAGAGGATACCCGGCAGTGTCGGACCATGAGTGGGATTGGGACGATGCCGGGGTCCCGAGGACGGAAAGGGCGAAGACGATTGTCAGGATAGTTCTGCGCATAGGGTCACTGTTTGAGTACGGCGATGCGTTTCACGGCTGTGGGGGAGTGGAAGATATCGAGCGTCTGCAGTTCGATGTAATAGAGACCGGCCGGCTCGGAAGCTCCCGGTCGCCAGGTAAGATTGAACATCCCTGCGGGGTGCAGCGAACTGTCCCGAAGGATGACGATGCGGTCGTTCACACGGTTATAGACCGTTACCCGGATGTGCGGCGGGTTCTTTCCCACGCTCGGTATGCCGTACTGCACCAGCGTCGTGTCGGTGAACGGATTCGGTGCGTTCTGCTTCAGTTCGAACGATTCCGGCGGCACGCCGATCACATCCTGGTCCGCGCAGGAACCGAGCAGCAGTATCACCGCAATGAATGCTATGGTTTTTATCATGGTCTCACTCCAATTCCTTCCTTAGGGATGGCCGGCTGTTTACCCTGTATGGCGTGCATCGGAACAATCCACCGTCGCACGGCGGTGAGAACCTGCTCGCGGATGCAGCGGCTGGTGTTCTACAGGATACTATGGTGGGTTTAAATAGTAACATCTCATTGCAACAATCTACTGTCTTTCAGTCAGTCAACAAACTTTCTAATGATAATATCGTGAAATGAACGTCATTACTTTGGCGGACGATGCTGTTACCGTAACCTTTTCGACAGTAAAGTATGAAGGTAACGCGTTCTCTGTTCTCACGATGGAATTATTACTGCTGCTCTTCTTCAATGTGCTCGGCGGTAAATAATACGAATACCAGACTGAAAGCGTATCGTCAAATAATGTTACTGTACTTTTCGGAGTCCATTCTTCGCGATAACTGCCGGACTTTGAATCTATTTTCAATTGGATAGTATCGCCGAGCAGATCGGAATGGCGCATCTCGAACATCACTTGTTCAGTACTTCCGGTCTGAGTCAACACGATATGGATCGTATCCTGAGATGCCGCAACGTTAATGGTCTCGGAATATGCTGACTCATAATATTTATCCAAATCATCATCGGTTTCCATAGTGCAGCCCAATATGGAAACAACCAGGGCGGTCAATACAAGAATCCTATGGTTCAATTTACGTTGCCCTTTACCGGCATCCGGAGCAGCCGCGAGGTTGGCGGCAATATGATACATTATTTGAGGGAGAAACATACCTTCAATAGTTTCGATTGAAAGATCCGTTCCGGAGTGATCTCGACCGGAGTTAACATATCATTCACCTTTCCATACCGCCCATACCGATACGCCAGATTAGAACCGCTGGTCTGAACTTCGCCCGTCTCTTCGATAGAGAAGATCTCAGAGATGACAAGCCCGGTGGACTGTGCGATTGCGGCGGCATTTCGTTTCGCATCATTCAATGCTGCCACGTAGGCCCGTTCTTTCAATTCTGTATTATCCCGAAGATTGAATTGAACATCGGACAGATAGGAAAGTTCGTATTTGCCAAGAATACCGAGGACCGTTTCCAATTGGTTGATATCATTCAGCACCACCCTCGTCCGGAGAACAGCTTCAACTTTATCCGTGGTGAGCCAGGCGATGCTCTTATCACTGACCCTCACTCTTGATTGTTGAAAACCGGAAGAATCCAGTCCAATGGATAGCAATTCAATGAATATTCGATTCACATATTGTTGGGCCTCCACAAATGCTGTCTTGAGGGTACGTCCATCTCGTTGTATGATAAAACTGAATTCCGCCTGGTTCGCGGCTTCAAATACCTCTCCGTGCCCTAATACAACGATCTGTTTTGTTTGTGCAGACAAAGAGGAATATATGGCAAGACTGAACAGTAATACACCAATGATATTTTTCATAGAGGTGACCTGATGATAGAATGGTTGACAATGATTTCTGCCGCCTAACGGACCTGCGCTAATCTGCATGGTGATGTTTCACTATCGACGTCCGCACCGATTAGTAAAATTGTTGAATACTGTTGTATGTCTTGTGTTCGTTGCATGGCATATGTGACTTTGGTAAACCGAAGTCATTACGACCGCTTACCCGAATGGAACCGTGTAGCTTCAAAGAACATTTGACCGCATCATTTTATTGCATAATGTGAACGGACATACTTTATTTGCTGACGAGTTTACCCCGCAACGTTTCTAAGCGGGGCTTGCCCCGCCGTTGTTGGGCGGGGCCTGCCCCGCAATGTTTCTATGCGGGGTCCCTTTATAATAAGGTTAGCGGAGCAACATTGGCTAGATACTTAAATTTATCACAATAATATAATGACACAACTACGGTTGGAATCGAAACAACCATTGCTGCAAATGGAGTAGCGAATGATGTGAGAGCAACAACAACTAATGCCAGCGTTTGAATTGCGATCGCACACCGCACTAATTTTACATTCATTGTGCAAACGAAATAATACGGTGCAAGAATAACACCAATTGGAATTGTAACAAGTAACACTGGAATAAGAATGAACGGATCAATCAATATTCGAAATCCTAAACCATGAGCTCCATCATTTATTGGTAGTAATAGTGTAGATATAACTACACTGATAATTCCGGAGCTCATTGACAATATCAATGAAACGATCAATACAGTAAGAAACCTTGTCTTATTGTTCCTTAAATCAACAAAATCAGTATTTGTTAGCCACCATAGAAGAAGAAGCAAACATAGAAATAATTCAATAACGGGTATTATTAAGACGAAAAACATATTCTCGGCTATTTTCAATTCTGCTGATTCAAATATTGCCTAACAAACGGGCGCTAACCTGCGTGGCGATGATTTAGCGCGGCCGTCGCAATGGTTCTCTGCGGGGTTCCTTTTTAATATGGTTAGCCAGCCTAATTTAATTCGGTTGAATAAATAATAAATCCATTCATTGTATCACCACCTGATGAAACCAATGGATGACTCGTAAATAGAATTACTATACTTTGCGTTGGAAGAAATAACACTTTATTGATTTTATAATTGATATATAAACCCGAAGTGTATGAATACAAATATTTCAGTTTGACACCCTTAAATAATGGATCAATAACTGGATGTGGATGTTTCCTTATTCCATCATTGAAGTATTTTGCCAACAATGCTGTATCCGCAACTGGTTCTTTAAGACTAAAACGACCTCGTTGTATATAATTAAACCAGCCATTACTATTTGCCAATTCAAATTGTGGTAACAGTTCAAATTCTGCGAATGACTTCTTGAATGATGAAGTATTCTCATATTTCGTAAAGTTGGATTCAGAATAGGAGATTAACGTATCGACTAACGATATTTGAATCAACTTTGAATTGTGGCATTCGCCGCTTACGTGTTCAAGAATCCACAACGTTGGAACACCACTGTTTGATATTGTAGACCCTACGAACTCAAATGTCTGCACACAATTTGTTGATAGCAATAAATAATATAAATATGGGATTAGTATAGACATAGTTATTTTGGCTGGCTAACGGACTGGAACTAAGCTGCGTTGCAACGTTTTACATCTATTTGAATCGTAAGTTGTGTATTCGTTTTGCGACACCTGAGACTTTTATGAAACCGCCATCGTTACGTCAGATTGAGTGCCTTGTTAGGCAACAACACGGCAATTTAGTTGGGAATTATAATTGTTTGTGGTTGAAATGTATGTGTGTAACCTTTAATGTTAGTTTCAGTTGTAGTTACAGTCCCACAACCAGAACATCCCGGCTCATCATAACTACTTTGACTATAAAGCGTAATACTTCCTGTTGGAGTGAACCATTTGGATGAAATAAATGACGCTTTATCAACTGCAGATACGACAATTGTAACGGAATCTATTTTTTGTGAAACAATGTCAATGACGAAATACCCGTTGGAATCCGTTACACCAAAATCAAATCCATTTGAAGATCGCAATGCAAAAATTGTGTCGGGATGATTAAATGCTGAGCGTCCCAGCAAAGATACGATGTAATTCTCCTTTGGTCCGCCATTTTGCCTTGCGATATGCCCTGTAACTCTATATTCGTTGTATGGTTCAGGACGTGGTGAAGTACCAAAAATAAATGGCGCAGAAACGATTGCTATGATAATGTAGATTATTTTGATTTTACTGGTCATATAATTTGTTGATGCCTAACGGACTGGAGCTAAGTTGCATTGCAACTTGTCCGCCGTATTTGTGGCGGACGTTTCAGAACGCAAGCGGTTGCGGAGCTTGTCCTGAGCGAGCCGTGAGTATACATCTCAGCCAGGCAAAGGATCAGTTTGTCCCGAAAGGACCTCTTCGGGGAGCCGATGGTTAGGGCGCGAACTATTTCTTGAAATCTTTCATTTTAACTTGCAAAGTCCGCCAAATATCAAAATAGATAAAATCTGTTTCTTGATTTCTATTCTTGACAGTAATGTAATCACAGTGAGAATCATTACTCAATGCTTGCATCGTCATTTCTAACTCAAAGGCCCTTAAAATATCATATTCATGGGCTACCGAAATAACATTAAATCCTGTTGCACAACTTCTCCCATCACCGGTTGACAAGATTGCTCCAAATATACCCTGTACTTTTTTTGCCCACATAACTCCAAGAGAATCATTGCCTTTCAAATGATATGCATATCCAAGCATGTTGATTTGCCGAATGTCAAATGGGAATTCTGATATCGATTGAGTTGCATATTTGATGATCGTATCACAATCGGACTGCGATAGACTGGGTTTTGCATAAATCGGCTTCAGTACATCAATGTGATCCGATTTCCACCAAGGATCATACCCACTTTGGTAGGAATACCCGTAATATAGATGACGATAATCATTTAAGGATAGAGTTGTATCGCCATTGTTGTAACGGTCCATAAGTTTTGGATAGTAGACTGCACTGGTTGAATCCGTAATATTTCTCTCTACCTCATGATAATTTATTTTAGAATATTTGGACCCCTGTGGTAAAACTACTGAGCAAATGACCAAGATGAGAATTGTAATATTTCGCATTGGATATCCTCTATAAGGCGCCCTAACGGACAGCAATTACGCTGCGTTGCAACTTGTCCGCCGTATTTGTGGCGGACGTTGTACTGCGGCCGTGCTCACCGACTTGTAATAAATATTGAATGATGGTGTATTGTATGTTCGATTCAAGCCAAGGGGGACCTTGTAAAGCCTCGGTCGTTACGACCGCTTGCCCCAATGATTGTATGGCTTCAAAGAACATTTGACCGCATCATTGTACTACATGATGCGAACGGGGATACTTTATTTGCTGACGAGTTTACCCCGCAACGTTTCTAAGCGGGGCTTGCCCCGCAATGCTTCTATGCGGGGTTCCTTTTTAATATGGTTAGGCCGCCATATACATTTACCATTACGGTAGCTTCTGGTGAACAAATCTAACTAGCAATGTGTCATTATCGAATTGCGTGGAAAATGGAATATTTATATTTATCGGTAACGAATGCCAAGGAAACGACGATGCTTTTAGTTCAATTTTAAAATTGTCCATGGATGTTCCGAAATACTGTGGAATGAACATATTTGTCGTAAATGTTACTGCACACCATGCAGGGACTTGAGATGTATCAAATGCACAATGCAAGGTATCTTGTGCTCCATCATTCATTATAAAGGTCGAGAATACTCTGTCTATTACTATTGTTGTATCAATACAAACGACGATTGTATCCGGTCCCAAATGATAACGTGGAAGATGATAGAGCATTGCACGACCTTGAACAACATCCGATAATAGATACACAAAATTGCTGGAACTAACGGCTGGATAGTGAGCATCGGCAATACCTTCTCCCACGTACGATCCCTGGGGAAGATTACTAAAAGTGCACTCTCCATTAGTATTTGTTACTGCAGTAGCTATTGTATCATACTGTACCCCGTTTGCACGCAATAGTCTAATAGAGATCGGCCATGGTGGAAGCGATTTATATAGCGGTGATGTCCGTGCAGTAATGGTCAATTCCCTGTTTGAAGAATTATGTGATGCCTGAGGTTCACTAATATTCTCATTCTTACAAGATGAGAATATTACAATTATTGAATAAACAATAAGAGTTGTGAGCATGCGATTATTTTTCATTAGAACACTCCTCTTTTTATAGCAGAATGTGTTGGCACCTAACGGACTGGAGCTAAGCTGCGTTGTACTGCGGCCGTGCTCACCGACTTGTAATAAATATTGAATGATGGTGTATTGTATGTTCGATTCAATCCAAGGGGGACCTTGTAAAGCCTCGGTCGTTACGACCGCTTATCCCAATGGAAGTGTATAGCTTCAAAGAACATTAGACTTCGTCATTATGCTGCATGATGCGAACGGGGGATACTTTATTTGCTGACGAGTTTACCCCGCAACGTTTCTAAGCGGGGCTTGCCCCGCAATGCTTCTATGCGGGGTTCCTTTTTAATATGGTTAGGCAGTTTTTGTAGATTTTTATTTTTTAGTTATCCAATTGCCAACTATACATCCTCCCTTGAAGTATAGTGGACCAATGCATCGTACCGTCTTGCGTACCACCTTCAAGACCCCAACCTGCTGTGAGTGTATCAATTTTTAATGAAAGAGCTAGAGAAACACCTCCAATAGCAAGACCGTTGTCTCTCACTGACCATTCTCCATTTGAAGGTTGATATTTTAAGGAATCGTTTCTCCAAAATACTGATGTCGTACTGTAGAACGAAGAATCATCTTGCAAGGTTATTCTTGCAGAATTTATTAAAGAACTATCTTCTGGATAATCTGAAGCAACAAGTTTCCACCTTCCGACAAACTGCCTGAATAATTGTTTGTCTTCCTCTGGAGTGTTAACACCACAACTTTCAATTTGAAAAATGCTTATAAAAAGCAAAACACATTTTATTAGTTTCATATGCTTCGTTAAAACTGCCTAACATATAGATATGCTGAACGGTGAACTGCAATGATGAAAGATACCATCTATTCCGTGGTTTGTGCAATCCCGTATTCACGTACTGTCAAAAGTTCACAGAGGAATGGCAGAATTTGCGCAGAAATGGGACCGGAGTGGTGAGTCCTGATTAGAAAAAATCAGACGAGCGTGCGGGTAAAGAAGCGGACGATACGATCTTCGTATTCTTTTTGACCGGTTTCGTGGATGTCGCTGTGGTTGGCGCCGGCAACGAACCATACTTCTTTCGGTTCGTTCGCGGCAATGAAGAGCTCCTGCGTGTATTGATACTTGATGAATCGGTCCTCAATACCGTGGATGAAGAAAATGGGAACGTGGATGCGGGAGACCGCCGCCAGCGGCGAGACCTCCCGGTGCTTGAACTGGGCGATGATCTCGCTCCGCTTCATGGAGATGTTCCGGAGGAAATGCCAGGGGAGACGCATCAGCCGCTTCTGATAATCGACCGTGATCTGACGCAGCGTGGCGAACGATGCTTCGGCAACGATCGCACGGATCCTCGGTTCCACCGCTCCCGCCTGCAGTGCCACCGCAGCACCCATCGATGTTCCGAACACGCCGACATTCCCGATGACAATGTTCTTCTCCAGGCCGATCTTTCGTACAGTGTCGACCGCTTTCTGCACATCGTTCCGTTCATGGTATCCGTACGTGCAGTACCGGCCGCCGCTCTCACCATGCGCACGCGCATCATAGAGCAAAACGTTCAAGTGATGATCGTGGAACACCTTCGCCAGCAGCAGTCCGGCCATTTTGTTGTCCGCCACACCGTGCAGATAGATGATGGTGCCGATCGGCCGCTCCGCAGGAATGAACCACGCGGAAAGCTGCGATTCACCGTCGGCTGCTGTGAAACGGAAGTCATCGAACGGCAGACCGAGCTGCGCAGGGGAGACCGGCTGCCCGCGGTGCTGGTAGAATCCTTCCCCGCGCCGTTTTGGGTGCAGCAGCATCACCGGTCCGACGAGGAACACCAGCGCCGAACAGACCAGCAGGAATGCCAACAAGGATAATATGATGGTCAGCAGGATGCTCATGGCACGAGTTCTGTCACGGCGTCACACACCGTCCGGATATCGTCGGCATTATTATAGAAATGCGGCGCGATCCTGATCTTTCCTTCGCGGAGCGAGACGATGATGTTCCGTTTGTTCAATTCTTCAAAGATATGTTCCGCATTCGGAACGGCGAGCGTCACGATGCCGCTTCTCTTTGTGCGCTCTCTCGGAGTGAGCACGCTCCAGCCGTGTGCATCGGCGAAGGAGATCACCCGGTCCGTCAGCGAGAGTAAATGGTCATGGATCGCCGCGATCCCCGCTTCATTCAGAAGTTCCGCCGAGGCACCGAGCGCGGCGATGCCGGCATTGTTCTGCGCGCCGTTCTCGTACCGCCGGGCAGTATCATCGAAGTCCAATCGATAATCGAAGAGACGCGTGAAGTACTCCTTGTTGCTCGTCCATCCGGCGAACTGCTGTGTGATGCGTCCCTGCAGTTCCTCCGTCAGATAGATGAAGCCGAGTCCCATCATGGAGAGCATCCATTTGTGTCCGCCGCACGAAAGAAAATCGATCTTCGCTGTCTGTACATCTATCGGCGCATTCCCGAGTCCCTGAATGGCATCCACGCAGAAGAGGACGCCCCGTTCTTTGCACAAGGCTCCGACCGCCGGAAGGTCTGCGCGGAATCCGGAGAGGAACTGCACGTAACTGAGCGAGAGCAAACGTGTGCGCGGCGTGATGGCTGCGGAGATCTGCCCGAGCGTGATCTCTCCGTCCTTCGAAGGGATGATGTCCACCTCCACGCCGAGCCGGCGGAGGTTCAGGAACGGCACCACGTTCGCCGGGAACTCCATATCGTTCAGCAGGATGCGGTCGCCGCTCTTCCAGTCCAACCCGTTCGCAATGATGTTCAGTCCGTCCGACGTATTATTGACGAACGCGATCCGCCGCGGCGGTGCGTTGAGCAGTCTTCCCAATCCCTGCTTGGCATGCTCACTGATCCCGACGATCTGCGGAAAATCATCGATCGTCCCTTCGGAGCGGTTCAGCAGATACCGGTCCACCGCTGCTTTCGTCCTGCTGTTCAGCGGACTGATCGCTGCGTGGTTGAGCCAGAGTTTTCCGCTGTTCAGATGGGGAAAGAGAGAACGGTATGATGCGAACGGATGATCCATGGAATCAATATAATCAGTGTCCGAAAGCGAAGCAACCGCGCAAAGACAATGAGCAATGGAACAATGAACAATAAAACAATGGGATAATTTTAAAAAAGGATTTTAGTATATTCTCTGCATGAAGATCGCTCTTGTCCATGACTGGTGTACCGGAATGCGCGGCGGGGAGAAATGTCTCGAAGTGTTGTGTGAGATGTTCCCCGATGCGCCGATCTATACACTGCTCCATAATAAGGGGACGATGTCTCCGCTCATCGAACGGCATCGTTTTGTGACATCGTTCATCGACCGGCTGCCGGCGAAGCGGACGCAGTATCGTAAATACCTTCCGTTGTTCCCTCTGGCGATCTCCCGGTTCGATATGTCGGAATACGACCTGGTCGTCTCTACCAGTCACGCCGTTGCCAAAGGAGTGCGCGTCCGCCCCGACGCACTGCATATCTGCTACTGCCACACGCCGATGCGGTACGTATGGGAGATGTATGATGATTATTTCGGGAAGGGGAAAGCAGGGCTCGTCACAAGAATGGCGATGAAGGTCCTTCGTCCATTGCTGCAGCGGTGGGACGTGTCGACGGCGGACAACGTACACTATTATATAGCGAATTCCGAGAATGTCCGTCAGCGCATCCGGCGTCACTATAACAGAGAGGCCGAGGTCATTTTCCCCCCGGTGGATACGGACCGTTTCCAGTGTTCAACGCAGGATGAGGGGTTCCACCTGATCGTCAGCGCGCTCGTTCCCTATAAGCGGGTCGATCTGGCCGTGGAAGTGTTCAATGCAAGCGGAAAGAGGCTGGTGATCGCCGGAACAGGTCCGGAAAGCGCAAAGCTGCGCGCTTTGGCCGGTCCGAATATCGAATTCCTCGGTTGGCAGAGCGATGAACAACTTGCTCAATTATATGCGCGCTGCACGGCGCTTATTTTTCCCGGAGTGGAAGATTTCGGGATCGTTCCTCTGGAAGCCCAGGCCAGCGGGAAACCGGTGATCGCGTTCGGTCAAGGCGGGGCGCTTGAGACCATCGTAGACGGAGTCACCGGCGTCTTTTTCGACCGTCAGACCGCTGATTCGCTGCAGAACGGGGTTGCCGCCTGTGCTGCCGTGCGGTTCGATCCCGGCGTCATCCGGACGCATGCCGAGCGGTTCTCCCGCGCCAATTACCGCAGGAATATGGACCGTTCCATACAGGACAAAGTACGCCAACATCTTGTTCGACAATAACTTGCCGTCATTGCCCGCCGAAAATGTCGTTGCATCTTTTCCTCTTTTTTTTTACATTTAGAGTCCAATTGAGTATCACGTCACATGCTGTGCGGGAGTGCGAATGCCATCTGAGCGGGACCATCACGCCTCGAAAGAGAATGCGTTTGAGATAGTGGTGATCCCGCAGGGAGATACCGGTTCGACACGCTCCTTCAAAGCCTCTGTATTGACGATAGTGCTGGTATGCGTGAGCATAGCTGCAGTGATCGCGTCGCTGACCATCGCGGCGGTCCTGTACACACCAGCAGGTCTGCTCCTGCCGATGTCGGAAGAACAATTGCAGAAACGGTACGGCTCTGAATTGTTCGAAGTGCAAAAACGATTGACCCGAATTTCCAGCGAAGTGTTGGTGCTTCGCGACTATAACAATAAATTACGCAAAGCCTTAGGGCAGCAGGAACTTCCGGCGGACAGTGTGTTCGATCTGGCCGGTGTGGAAGAGATCCTGATGAAAACGGAGACGCCGGAATCTGCGCCGGTGTCAGCAGAGCGTCCCGCATCCGGAGCTTCGACGACCGCACTTCCGGCAACGGGAGTCACGTATCGACCGGCAACGGAGAACGGGAGTGAAGCGGTGAATTTCCGCGCGGAGTTCCCCATCATCGCGCCGGCGGTGGGATACATCTCGCGCCGTTACGAATCCGAAAAAGGGCATGTCGGCATCGACTATGCCGGGAAGATCGGTTCGCTGATCGTTGCCGCAGCGGATGGATACGTGGTGTTCTCCGGATATACAGCGGATGACGGTCATACAGCCATCATCTCGCACGGCAGCGGATATCTGACGATGTACAAGCACAATCAGAATGTGCTGAAGAGTGTGGGGGATTTTGTGAAACGCGGCGAACCGATCGCACTGCTGGGGAATTCAGGCAAGAGCAGTTCGGGTCCGCATCTGCATTTCGAGGTCTGGAGCAACGGTAAAGCACAAAACCCAAACGATTATCTGATCGCGAGCGAACTCTGATGGCAGACAACAATGCGGTGAAGAATTTGAACCTGATCGGCGCCGGAACGGTGGTCGAAGGAAAGATCCGGACGCAGGGAAGCATCCGTGTGGACGGGAAACTCTCCGGCGAAGTGCATGCCGCGGAGAACCTGGCGATCGGTGTGACAGGCGAGATCGAAGGAGCGGTGAACGGACGGAATGTGACCATCGGCGGAAAAGTGAAGGGGAACATCACGTCTGCGGATAAGTTGGTATTGGAAAGTAAAGCGGTCGTGCGGGGGGATGTGAAAGCATCCAAACTCGTCATCGATGAAGGGGCGGTGTTCGACGGGAAAGTGACGATGACCGAGAATCGTCCGGCCGGACAGAACTATTGAAGGGACGGGATCTCCCACCCATGAAGAGCGATGAGCAGACTTCCGCAGAGGTCGTCCGTGCATCAGCGCCGTACATGACGCTGGGGATCCATATGGCTGCAGCGGTCACCCTGTTCCTTTTCGCCGGAAAGTACGCGGACGAATATTTCGGGACCAAGCCGTGGCTGATGATCGCCGGCATCGTTGCAGGATTTGCCGGAGGGATGATCAAGTTCTTTCGGACGGTCACACAACTGAGTGCACAGGAAGATGAAGAACGACGGAAACAATGAAGGTCCGGGGCTGCTGCTGCAGATCGTCATCGCATCGGTCGTTGTAGGGGGATTGGCGGCGTATCCGCTGCTGACGTATGGAACGCAGGAGATCATCAACGCGGCGGTGATCGGATTCGGCCTGAGTGTCGTGAATGTGTTGATGGGATATGCTGCGCTGCGGTTGTCGGAGCAGCGGTCCTACGTGATCTTCGTGCAGATCGTGCTCGGCGGCATCGCGGTCCGGCTGTTCCTGATGGCGGGCGTTCTGCTGGTGCTGATCTGGCTCGTCAAGCTGCACGCGTTGGCACTGGTGACATCGCTGTTCGTTATGTATGTGATCTTTCTCGCTTTGGAAGTGTTGTATATCCACAACAGATGGCAGACCAACGTCCGGTCATCGTAATCATCATTTGATACAGTACAGGTAGAACGTGTTCTCTTGGATCATCTCTTCTGAACAGACCCTCAGCGCAGCCGATACGGCGCGGACGGCGGCCGATACGCTCCACACGGCATCCGATTCGCTCGCAGCCGGTGCGCATGGCGGCGGCGCCTTCGATTTCAACGAACTCCTCCATCACATCTACGATGCACCGAAGTTGGAATTGCCGTGGGGATATCTCCACCTTCCGCATTTCCAGCTGCTCGGGTTCGAGATCGTACTCACGAAGCATATCGTCTTCCTGCTCTTTGCCGCACTGCTATTGACGGTCGGACTCATACTGGCGGCCCGCAGCAACACCAGGAACAAAGTGCCGAAAGGATTCGGGAATCTCGTGGAGATCCTGGTCGTGTTCATCCGCGATGAGATCGTTCTTCCGAACATGGGCAAGGGCGGTCTGAAGTATCTTCCGTACCTGCTCACCAATTTCTTCTTCATCCTCGTGATGAACCTGCTCGGATTGATCCCGTGGGGTTCCTCCGCTACCGGGAATATCAACGTCACCGCAGGGCTGGCCATCATCGCATTCGTGATGATCCAGTTCTCGGCTATCCGCGCGCAGGGACTTGGACATTTCATCGCGCATCTGACCGGCGGGACCCACTGGGCAATGTGGCCCATCATGGTGCCGATCGAATTCCTCGGCCTTTTCATCAAGCCGTTCGCATTGTGCATCCGTCTGTTCGCCAATATGACGGCCGGGCACATCGTCATCCTTGCGCTCATCGGATTGATCTTCATCTTCCAGAACACGGCTGTCGGACTGGTGTCGGTGCCGCTGGCGGTCGCGGTGAATTTGCTGGAGCTGTTCGTGGCGCTCGTGCAGGCGTACATCTTCACGATGCTCACATCGATCTTCATGGGCATGGGGATCCAGACGGAAGGACATGAAGGACACGAAGGACACGCACAAGAACATCATTGACCTGAACGAACAATTTCATTAATCAACATCAACCTCTACACCAACATATAAGGAACATTACAATGGAATCACTCGGACTTTTGGCAGCAGGCCTCGGCATGGGAATGGCAGTTATCGGCGGCGGTCTCGGAATCGGTAAGCTCGCAGCATCCGCGATGGAAGCAATGGGTCGTCAACCCGAAGCAGCCGGTGCAGTGCGCGGATCGATGATCATTGCAGCAGCGCTGATCGAAGGTGCTGTTCTGTTCTGCTTCGTTATCTGCATCATCCTGGCGACCAAGTAATCCTGACTGATGGTACTGGAACGGGAGGCGAACGCTTCCCGCTTCATTTTTTTTGTTCAATCCAACGAGAGAGACGATGCTGACGTTAATTTTTTCCTATGCAATGCTGCTGAACGGCGAATCCGGCAATCCGCTGCTGAAGATCGAAACAGGGCTGATCATGTGGACGATCACCACATTCATCGTCCTCGTCCTGGTGCTCGGCAAGTTCGCCTGGAAACCGATCCTGGAAGCGCTCCATTCCCGCGAGGCGGAGATCGCTGATTCGCTGAAGAAGGCGGAAGAAGCCAAGAAGGATGCCGAGCGGATGATGCAGGAGAACAAGCTGGCGATGGACAAAGCAAGCAACGAGACCGCCCGGCTGATCGCTGAAGGCCGCGCAATGGCCGAACAGCTGAAGAACGACATCGTGGCGAAAGCGAACGAAAGCGCCAAGAAGATGCTGGACCAGGCGAAGGACGAGATCTCCCGCGAGAAGGATGCCGCCATGGCGCAGCTCCGCACCGAAGTGGCCGAACTCTCCATCACCGTGGCCGAGAAGATCCTGGATGAATCGCTGGACGGCGCAAAACAGAAGAAAATGGTCGACAAAGTGCTCCAACAACTGCAGAAAAACTGATGAGCAACGCACGCATAGCACACCGGTACGCCTCCGCTTTGATGGAGTTGACCAACGAACAGAAGAAATCGGACGCGGTTGCAGAGGACCTGCAGACCGTGCTCAACGCCGTGCGCGCTTCGCGCGAACTGCGGATGATGCTCACCAGTCCCGTGATCCCCAAAGAGAAGAAACAGGCGGCGCTGCGGGATGTCTTCAAGAAGAAGATCGGCGAGCTTGTCCATGGGTATTTGGAACAGATCGTGGTCAAAGGGCGCGAAGCGCTCCTGGCCGAGATCCTCACGCAGTACTTCGCTCTGCGGGACGAACAGCTCGGCATCGTGCGTGTCACGGTCGCCACGAGTGTGGAGTTCTCCGCTAAGCAGGAGAAGGAACTGGTGAAACACCTCGAGGCGATGACCAAGAAGAAGGTGGAGGTCGTATTCAGTCTGGATGCGTCCATGAAGGGGGGATTCATTGCGCGCGTGGGTGATACCGTGCTGGACGGCAGCGTGAAGCGCCAGCTGGAGATCCTGAAATTGAAATTACAACAAGGTACGTACAATAATTGATAAGGAACCATCACCATGGCTGAAGTTCGTCCCGATGAAATAACCGCGATCCTCCGCAAGCAGCTTGCCGGATATGAAAAAGAAGTCGATGTGTACGATGTCGGCACCGTCCTGCAGGTCGGCGACGGTATCGCACGTGTCTACGGTCTCTCCAAATGTATGTCCGGCGAACTCGTCGAGTTCCCGAACGACGTCTTCGGCATGGTGCTGAACCTGGAAGAGGACAACGTTGGCTGTATCCTCTTCGGCGACGATACCAAGATCAAAGAAGGCGACACCGTGAAGCGCACCAACCGCGTGGCCTCCATGCCGGTGGGTGAAGCGATGCTCGGACGCGTCATCAACCCGCTCGGTCAACCGATCGACGGCCGCGGCGTGATCAAGACGGACAAATTCTCCCCCATCGAACGCAAAGCGCTCGGCGTCATCCAGCGCGCGCCGGTGAAAGTGGCACTGCAGACCGGTCTGAAATCCGTGGACGGTATGATCCCGATCGGCCGCGGTCAGCGTCAGCTGATCATCGGCGACCGTCAGACGGGCAAGACCGCTGTTGCATTGGATGCCATCATCAATCAGAAACATACCCACACCGAAGAAGCGAAGAAGCAGGGGA
>JAVBYA010000085.1 GCA_030824295.1 Bacteroidota bacterium | reverse complement strand
GTACCCGGCGCCGAGCGGATCGTTGTTCGGATCCAGGAACGATGCCACACGATTCTGCTGATAGAGCGGCAGTT
Source organism: Bacteroidota bacterium (assembly GCA_030824295.1). GTDB lineage: Bacteria > Bacteroidota > Ignavibacteria > UBA10030 > UBA8401 > UBA8401. The sequence continues at coordinate 16,564 of JAVBYA010000085.1, read as the reverse complement.
TCTCGTACAGGATCTGCACGATGAATCCGATGGCGACATTCACACCGAAGACGACCGCGGCGAGGAACTGGTTCTCGGCGCGCAGCATGAACAGTCCGATGCCGAGAAGGAGCAGCACGATGAGGAATGGTGTCGTGCCGAAGATCGATGCGGCAGCAACGAACGCCGGCGCGATGATGATGATGATAAGGAACTTGGATGCGCCCGCCCAGTAGAGCACCGGGATGAACATCGCCAGGTACGTGAGCGATGTGCCGAAGTCGGGCTGGAGCATGATGAGACCGATGGGGAGCGCAACGAGCAGACTGGTCTTCACCAGGTCCTTCAGGTTGGTCGCTTTCACATCGCTCCGGCTGAGGAACGCTGCCAGCGCGAGCATGGTGGTGATCTTGACGAACTCGGAAGGCTGGATGCCGAGACCGCTGAAGCCGAGCCAGCTCTGCGAACCGTACACCCGTTTCCCTGCCACCAATACCAGCACGAGGAGTCCGAGCGACGCAAAGAAGATGCGGAGCGCGTTCCGCTGCAGCCAGCGCAGCGGCAGGAGCATCATGGAGATCATCGCCGCGAATCCGACGCCGACCCAGAGCAGCTGACGGAAGAAGTCACGCCCTTCGTAAGCATCGTAGGTGGCGCTGTAGATGGAGAGCAGACCGATCGCCGCGAGCGAGAGCACGCAGAAGAAGATGGTCCGGTCGAAATATTCTTTGAAGAAAGAGTTCATGGTCCCTTAGTTGACAGCGACGGTTTCCTCGTCCGGTTCGTTCGGTTCAAGCGGCATCGGGGCTTTGCTGTAGCGGATGATCTCGCCGTACAGATATTCTTCCATGCAGAAACCGGCGATGGGTGCGGCGAAGGCGCCGCCGTACCCGACGTTCTCCACCATCACACAGATGGCGATCTTCGGGTCATCGAACGGCGCAAAGCCCATGAACCATGCATGCGATTTTCCGTGCGGATTCTGCGCTGTTCCGGTCTTTCCGGCCACCTGGATGCCCGGTACCTTTGCCGCGCGTCCGGTCCCTCCCGGTTCCATCACTACGCGGCGCATCCCTTCGCGGACGAGCGTCCAGGTATGGTCGGAGAGCTTGATCTCGCGTTCTTCCACCAACGGTGTGCGGACCTCTTTCGTCCTCTTGTTGACGATGGAGGTGACCGCATGCGGCTGATGGTACTTCCCTTTGTTCGCCAGCATCGCGGCGTAGTTCGCCATCTGCAGCGGTGTGACGCCGACCTCGCCCTGACCGATACCGAGACTGATCAGATATCCCTGCGTCCATTTTCCCTTGCCGTGGATGCGGTCATAGTAATTACGGTCGGGCATCAGCCCGGAATTCTCTTCGGTGATATCGATCTTCGTCTGCTTGCCGAAGCCGAACCGTTTCCCCATATCGCTCCATTCGTCCAGTCCCACCTTGAGCATCAGCTGATAGAAGAAGACGTTGCATGATCTGTGGATGGCCTCCACCACGGCCACGCGGCCGTGCACATGCTCGCATTTGAAGACCTTGTTGCCGTACCGGTACGCGCCGGTACAGGTGACGCTCCAGTTTTCGTCGATGATCTTCTTCTCCAGCGCCGTCAGTGCCAGCAGCATCTTGAAGGTGGAGCCGGGCGGATAGCGGGTGAGTGTGGCCCTGTTATAGAGCGGTATCCCTTCATCGCTGTTCAGCGCGCGCCACACATCAGGGGGTGTGGTGCCGCTCAGCAGGGAGAGGTCGTAGTCCGGTTTGCTGACGAGCGCGATGATGCCGCCGGTGCGCGGGTCGATGGCGACCACGGCGCCGCGTTTGTCCGCCAGGAGCGATTCGGCCATCGCCTGCACATCGCCGTCGATGGAAAGATGCAGGTCGAGTCCGTCCACCGGTGGGATGTCGTGCTTCCCGTTGTCGAATGTGCCGATGATCTGTCCTTTCGCGTTCTGCGAGATGAACTCGAATCCTTTCTCGCCGCGGAGGAACTGTTCGTACTTCGCTTCGATGCCGGTGCTGCCGATGATGTCCCCGGGCTGATAGTCCAGTTTCTGTTTCTCCAGCTGTGCGTCCGAGATCTCCTTCGCGTAGCCGAACAGATGGCTGCCGCGCGCGTCGGTGGGATAGTGGCGTTTGGATTCCATCTGGATCTCCACGCCGTACAGTTTGTCCTTATGCTCTTCCAGCATGGAGAGCTCGGCGAAGGAGATGTCGCGTTTGATGCGGGTGGGGATGAACGCGTTGTACTTCCGTCCGCGGTTGATCTTCTCCAGCACGGTCGCTTCCGGCATGGAGAGGATGGAGCCGAGGAGCGGCAGCTGGCGTTTGTCGAAGTCGACGGGGGTGAGCATCACGGTGTACGAGGGACGGTTGTCCACGAGCAGTTTCCCGTTCCGGTCGTACACATAGCCGCGGATGGCGACCTTCGGCACATTGCGGATGGAATTCTCCTCCGCTTCCTTGCCGTACAGTTCCGCATTGATGTACTGCAGCTGGAAGAGCCGTCCGAGCAGGACAAGAAAGCCGGCAAGGAGCACGATCCTGATCACCAGCCGCCGTTCGGCGGATCCAAAATCATCGATCATAGGCGCACAGACTCTCAGCGATACATCGGTTTACGGGAATTGATGAACATGGGGATCGATGCGATGAACGTCGTATAGATGGTGGAGAAGAGACCGAACCGGAACACTGCCGTGAAAAGGTCCACGTCGCTCCCCTGGGTGAAGATCGCGAAGTAGATGAGGTTGTGGGCGAAGGAAGCGGCGCCGACGAAGATCAGGAACTGATAGTTCGCCAGATTGATGCCGACCTTGTTCTCATGGAAGAAGTACCCCGCCAGGAATCCTGCCACCGTTTTGGAGAGGGCGGAGAGACCGAGGAACTGTCCGCTCACCAGGTCCAGGATGAGCCCGATACCGAACCCGTACACCGTTGCCGGGATCTGTCCCTGCGTGATGGCGATGGTCACGATCCAGATCAGCATCACATCGGGAATGATGTTCGCGATGGAAGTGAAGGTGACGATCGTGGTTTGCAGCGTGATGAGTACGAGCGTGATGAGGAGAAGTCGGACGTGTTTCGGCATCGATCCAATCATGATTAGTGTCACCCTAAGGTACTTCAAACGGGGACGAAAGTCAAAGAACACGGCTCTTTGGAACGGTGTATTGTAACAATCGGAAAATTTCATTACTCTGAGGCAGTTCGTTCTTCCCATCCATCGTTCCCGAAAGGTATTCATGACCGCACGTCTCACCGTATTGCTCCTGCTCGGCTCCCTGGCATTCGCCCAGCAGCCGGGGACCTGGAAGAAGACCAACTTCAATTATACCGCGTACGCCTCCCGCATCAATGATAACTTCTTCCTGAATGCCAACCTCGGCTGGGCGGTGAACGGCATCGGGCAGATCCACCGGACCACGGACGGCGGGGTGACCTGGACGAAGCAGCTGGACAAGACCAGCAAGACCCACTTCCGCTCCGTAGGGTTCTTTGACAGCCTGAACGGTTATGCCGGTGCGCTGGGATGGGGGGATGCGAACAATACCGGGGCTACGGATACCGTCATACTATATAAGACGACCAACGGCGGACTGAACTGGGTGCCGGAACACCAGCTGAGCAGCAAGACCATCGAACGGGGATTCTGCGGTATGCATGTGTTCAACGATTCGGTCATCTACGGTGTGGGACGGGTGCGCGGACCGGCGACCTTCTATAAGACGACCGACCGGGGAGCGAACTGGACGGCAAAGAACATGAACAGCTATACGGCCGGACTCATCGATGTCCGCTTCTTCTCGAAAGATTCCGGCATCGTCGTCGGACTGACCGATACCACGCATACCAGTTCGCGGGCGATCATCCTTTCTACGGCGGACGGCGGGGAGACGTGGGATACGGTATATACGACATCGCGCAATAATGAATGGGCGTGGAAGATCACCTTCCCTTCACGCAAGACGGGATATGTGAGCCTCCAGCGGAACAGCAATGTGGCACCGGTATACATTCTGAAAACGACCGACGGCGGAATTTCCTGGAGCGATAAGTTGTTCAGTTCTACAGGATACTTCGTGCAGGGGATCGGCTTCCTGAACGATTCACTCGGCTGGGCGGGAGGGACATCGCTCTCCCCGAAACAGACCACGGACGGCGGGAATACCTGGACGTCGCTGACTATCGGGAACAGTCTCAATCGGTTCCGCAAAGTGAACGATTCGGTGATGTACGTCTCCGGTTCCGGGATGTGGAAATATTCCCCCGGTACGGCGCTCGGTGTGCAGAACGGAGTTCCGGTACCGGCGAGCGCGATGCTGGAACAGAACTATCCGAATCCGTTCAATCCGCAGACCACCATCAGCTTCACTGTGCCGGAGGATGGATTCGCCACGATCTCCATCTATGATATCTCCGGTGCATGGGTCCGCACGCTGGCGGCAGGCGAGATGAAGAAAGGGAAGACGACCGTTTCGTGGGACGGCCGTATCGAGAGCGATGAGGATGCACCGTCCGGCACGTACTTCTACCGGCTGCAGACGAAGAGTTCCACCGAAACAAAGAAAATGTTACTGATCCGTTGAACTTAAAAAAAGGAGAACACCGTTATGATGAGAACCGCTAATCCCGCGTTGAACGACAAGACCTTCGAACAGCTCAAGACATTCGGCGCGGCCGATGCTATGACGCTGCAGGGAACGGTCAACAAGACCGCCATGATGCTGCTGATGCTGATCGCGTCCGCGGCGTATACATGGGGACTCTTCCTGGAACAGCAGATGGAAGCACTGATGATGTGGATGATGGCCGGTATCATCGGCGGTCTGGTCGTTTCCATCGTCACGGTGTTCAAGAAGGAATGGTCACCGGTCACCGCACCGCTCTACGCCGTGCTGCAAGGGTTTGCTATCGGCGGCATCTCGGCCTTCTTCGAGGCGCGGTATGAAGGGATCGTCATTCAGGCGGTCGCGCTCACATTCGGTACAGCCGGTGCACTGCTCGTGGCCTACAAGTCCGGTGTGATCAAAGCAACAGAGAATTTCAAACTGGGTATCTTTGCGGCCACCGGCGGCATCATGCTCATCTACCTCGTCGGGATGATCATGAGTTTCTTCGGTTCCGGCATCCCATACATCCACGAGAACGGACTGATCGGGATCGGTTTCAGTCTGGTGGTGGTGGTGATCGCGGCGCTGAATCTGGTATTGGATTTCGACTTCATCGAGAAGGGTGCGGAACACGGCGCGCCGAAGTTCATGGAATGGTATGCGGCTTTCGGACTGATGGTGACGTTGATCTGGCTCTATATCGAGATCCTGCGCCTGCTCTCCAAACTGAACAGCAGGAAATGATCGGTCGATCTACGGAAAAAGAGATATCAACAGCAGCGCGCCTTTACGGCGCGCTGTCCGTTTTAAAGCAGGCCGGTGCCCAATCCGAGGGCGATCAGAATGAGCATCACGGCAACGATGCGCTGGATGGTGCGGTGGGTGACCTTGGAAAGGGTACGGCTGCCGATGTAAGCACCAAGGAATGCCGCACCGGTTGCAACAGCAAGCAGAACCCAATGGGAGAGCAGGTCCGTCTGCAGTATTCGCGAAGCGTACTGCGACAAGCGTGTCATGTCAACCCCGATGGCAATGATGATGCCGGTGGCGAGGAATGCTTCCTTCTCCAGTCCGTAGCGGATGAGGAATGCGGAACGGAGCGCCCCCTGGTGACCGGACAATCCGCCGAAGAATCCGCTCACGAGTCCGCCCAATGGCAACTGGCGCCGGGAAGGGGATGCGAGCCGGAGGTCCGGCATCATTTCCATCACGGCGAACACGATCATCAGAACGGCAACGATGATCTTCACCGGATGGAAATGGAGGATGAGCGTTCCTGCGGCGAAGGAACCGAGCGGCGGGAACGAAGAGAGCGAGAGGAGGAATTTCGCCCCGAAATATGCTCCGGCCATGGAGGGGAGTCCGAACTGCAGCACGGTCGGCCAGTCCGTATGGCGTCCCAGCAGTGCTGCTTTGAAAAGATTGTTCAGCAGGTGGACGATACCGGTGAGCGCGATGGCCGTCTCCAGCGGGAAGAAGAGCAGGAACGCCGGCGTGAGGATCGTGCCGAGGCCGAAACCGGAGAAGAGCGTGATGAGCGAAGCAGCAGCCGATACGGCGGCGATCAGGAGGAGGTCCACGGTCACCCTTCTATTTCATAGACGTAGCAGCCGGCCCGTTCCGGATGGTCTGCGACGAGCGCGTCGCTGCGGACCGACCGGATCATCCGGATGATGAGGAAGTCCCCGACGGCAGCGAAGGTGAAGAGAACGCCGAACATCAGCAGCCAGCCGTTCCCGTTGAGCAGGGAACCGAGGAACGGGACGAATCCGAGCACCACCGCCGGCATCAGCGTGCCGAGCACGTATGCATCCTTGCGGATCGGTACGGTGCAGTGAGCATAAGGGGTGAGGGACTTCCATTGGAAGCCGAACTTCATCTTGGCGAACGGAAGCTGTGCCGCGAACATCCAGGTGAAGCCGTGGATCAGTTCGTGCGCGATGATGCCGGCAGCAAAGACCGGGAGGAATATCCACGGCATCAGCATATCCGCCGCTTCGGCGACCGGAGCGGCGCCGTACAATGCCATGAACAGCAGCACCTCCGCAACGGCGATCAATCCGAACGGCAGCGCTGCGATCTGTGCTTTCCCCATGGGGATGGAATAATCGATGCGGGTTGTGATCATATGGGATCCACGGAGTTACATCAACTCCTGGAATGTGACAAAATTATGTTAGAACGTATCTCAAAAAAAACACTGCTCAATCGATCCATTCGTACAGATATTGCGGTTGATGCGGGATGTTGAATTTTTTTAGCAGCTCTTCATACTCTGCCCGGAATGATGTTCGTTTGTGATGCTGCTCCTGATGAAGTATGTACTGATACACACGTTCGATCTGCGATTGACCGTATGAGAATGCACCGTACCCTTCCTGCCACGAGAACTTCCCCTTTACCAATTGCTGTTCGTTGATGAATTTTGAAGAGTTGTTCTTGATGTCCCGTGCAATATCAGAGATACGCATCGCCGGTTTCAATCCAAGAAAGATGTGAATATGGTCCGGCATGCCGTTGACGATGATCGGTTTTTGCTCTTTGCCTTTGATGATACCGGCGATGTACTTGTGAAGATCATCCTTCCATTCATTCTGAATGAGGTTCTGTCTTCCTTTCACCGCAAAGACGATCTGGATGTAGATCTGTGAATATGTTCCAGCCAATTCTGTCACTCCTTCGGAGTTTAATGTCTTTTAGAACTCCAAAACTATAATCATTTCATCCCTTCGGGATTGACTTAACGTCACACGCAAGTGCGGTCGAATCCTCCAACAACGACGAGCGAATAGCGCGGTGCAAGTCTTTTCGCCAACCCACGCACGTAAATGGAGGATGAATTACTCAAGGACTTCAACGCAATTTCCCGTCCAACAATTCAATGCCGAGATTACACGATTATAAATTTTAGTTAATCCCGAAGGGATGCCATTGTTGTAGGACTGCCATCGTCAAGTACCGATGAACCCCGAAGGGGTGATAGATTCTCTTGTCTGTCATCTAACAATCTGACATCTGGCATCTTCCATGGCCATCTGCTCCTCACACCTTCACAAACCATTTCTTGTGATACATGAAGAGAACGACCAGATACATCACACTCACCCAGACAATGGCGTGCATCAGTGATGCGTTGAGCGGGGAGAAGTACGGTTCGAACAGATTCTGCGTGAGGATGGTCTTGAGCGGTACATCCTTTGTCGTGCCGTCGCTGAGCGTTACGCTGAACTTCCACAGTCCCATAGCGCGTGCGGCAACGCCGGAGAGGACGAAGACGAAGATGGCATTCATGCCGTACACCACCAGCGGATGCGCCCAGCGCTTGATCCCTTTGGCGTCGATCAGGAAGTAGAAGATGCCGAAGATGCACATCGCCCAGCCGGCCATGAAGATGGCGTATGAGACGGTCCAGAGACTCTTATTGATCGGCATCCACATATCCAGCACCGCGCCGAGCAGCAGGAAGAGCGAACCGGCGGTGAACATCCATGCGGACTTCTCCACTTTATCCTGCGGTGACTGACGGAGATAATCCCCCAGCAGTGTGCCGAAGAGCGTGGTGGCGATGGCCGGGATCGTACTGATGATCCCTTCCGGGTCCCACGTTCTTGTTGCGCCCCACATATGCCCGGTCAGGAACATGGAGTCGATGTATGCCGCAAAGTTCCTTCCTTTGTCGAACAGTCCCGCGCCGAATTCCGGCACCGGAATGTAGAACATCATCAGCCAGTACGAGACGAACAGTGCGCCGATGGCGATCACCTGTCCGCGCATGGAGGTCTTAAGATAGATGAGCGACGCGATCAGGTAACAGACCGCGATGCGCTGCAGAACGCCGGGAATGCGGATGGTGCTGATGTCGAAATTGTGGCTCCAGAGCAGGCCGAACGGGAATCCGGCCAGGAACAGTCCTAATCCGAAGATGATGGCGGAACGGCGGAGTACGCCGAGCAGCAGCGCGTTGTCCGAGTCCCCTTTCCCGCGCCGGACGGCGAAGGAGAAGGTCATCGAGACGCCGACGATCCAAAGGAAGAAGGGGAAGATGAAGTCGGTGAAGGTCCATCCATGCCATGAGGCATGCGCCAATTGAGGATAGATGTGTCCCCACGAGCCGGGATTGTTCACTAATATCATTCCGGCGATGGTGAATCCGCGGAAGGCGTCGAGCGAGAGTAATCGTTCTGGTTTCATGAAAGCCTCAATTACAGTGGTTGGAAATCCTCAGTGAAGATCGGTTGCCACAGATCTCACAGATAATGGATGACAATGCGTCTATGCGGGGCCTGCCCCGCAATGTTTCTGTGCGGGGTTCCTTTTAAATATGGTAAGCCTTCACATCTAGCGATCTTTCATTTTTAGTTTAATTGCATACTCTGCAAAATCTTCGGGCAATATCATAGGCTCATGAACGAACTTGTCTTTTAGAACGACATACTTCGGTGTCTGAAAGTAAAAAGCACCACCAACTAATATTCCTAATATCCCACCAAACCCTAATATTAACTGACTATAAACTGAAATTTGAATCTTCGAATCAAGTAAAGCTTCGATAAATGAAGTCACAACGTAAATTAGCGTTAAAACTCCAGATGATGCTTCCCAAATTGACCAACCTCTAACCCAAGCAATTAAAGATCGAAGTTTTCTGTTCATTAAATAGAGTACGACTAATGCAATGATTGGGGAAACTAGCGTTAAATAATTTCCCGTAATATAAAATGTGTATGGTTGTAATAATAAGGCTAGAATTATCCATGTCGTGAGGCAAACTTTATATGCCTCACTTTTGAATTCAATCATTGAATTTCCTCATCTGTTTTTAGTGCAGGCTGGCTGCGAATCCCGAAGGGACCCTCCTAAGGAGTCCTTCGGACCTTCGGGGGCTGCCCCGCAATAATTCTATGCCGGGTTCCTTCATAATATGGTTAGGTTGCCCGATTAATATTTGCTTATAAGTAATTTGCAACTAAATCTTTAGTTAGTTGATGTACAACTTTTGAATCTATTCGCCCTGCATAAATATATTGCGCAGTTTTAGAATCTTCATCAGAACACATGCGTGAAAGAATGTCATTAAGATCCCAGTGAATTTGGATACGATTACTATATTGACTCAACAATATTTTTTCTTCAGCATCAGATTCATGACCATCTAAAGCATAATTGAATGGGAAACTATTATAGTGCTTAAGAAAATCTTCCAGTGAAATCTCTTCTCGTGCATACTGTAAAATGAGAGCATCGTGTTTGTCGAGTGCTTCTAATATTTCTTGTTCGTTCTTGAATATCGTCATATGCTATTTGAGGGCAACCTAACGGATGGCGGCTAATCCCGAAGGAACCCCTTCGGGGGCTGCCCCGCAATGATTCTATGCGGGGGTTCCTTTTTTAATATGGTTAGGCTGGCTCATTTCACTACGCTTTTAGCTAACTCTTTTATATCAAGCCATTCAAAGTTGCGAATAGCCCCAACAGGCATATCGGGCTGTGTAGTTTTTCCGTAGAAAAGAATTACAGGAAGCTTATTTTGCCAGTTTGGAATGCTGATAACCCCATCGCGTTCGATCTCGTGATTAAAAGAACATCGAATCAAGGTTTGATTATATTTATGAGTTAAAACAATATCCGCTATATCCCAAGGATAGCCCCAATAGAATGGTTTCAATTTGTTCGTAGAATCGAGAAGAACCGGATTAAAACGCAAAAGAAGAGAGTCTTTGCCGGTAACTAAGTTTTGTTTGTAGATAGAATAATCTATTCCATCTTCGAATCCATATGCGGTTATCATTTCTGGAATTGGATCGTCATCTAAATTAGCAAACCAAAGATAGTCGGCGTCGCAAACATATTTCGGAATTCGTTTGATCAGTTTAAAATATGAATTGTACCAATACTCATAAGCGTAAGGATCTGATGCTGAGTCATTTGCTACTAGAACAAGAAAATCGACTTTTTGGTCGCCATCAAAATCGATAACTCTGCACTGTTTAATATTACCATTGATTTGACTCTTTAACGAAGAAGGTACTTCTACTTCCTTTGTTTGTTGCAAAAATGGTTGACTCTGCACAAGGATTGGAAGATGTATCACAATCAAGACAGATAATAATCGCCAATATTTATTTCGTAGCATCATTTATTTGAGCCAGCCTAACATAATATTTGTTGGAAACGGTATTAATTACTTTGCCGAAGCGAAAAGTACATCAGCGATCTACTCGCTAAGGAAAATCCACGGAATGCGTCGAGCGAGAGTAATTGTTCTGGTTTCAAGAAAGTCTCAATTACAGTGGTTGGAAATCCTCAGTGAAGATCGGATGCCACAGATTTCACAGATAATGGAAAGCGACACTCGCCCGTTCAGGCGACGATGATCGACATACCCAAAGGGATTTCCAATGTGGTGAACATTTCAAGACTGGAAGCCGGCACCTCGATCCCCGCATGATCGCAATTAGATCGGTAGCCGCAAAACATGTCTATGTTAAACCGCTGCTTCAGCCCCTTCAGATACATCGCGCGAGGCTTGACGGCCGTCCAAACCTCATCGATGTGGCGGTGCAGCGGCTCAGTATCTGGCAGCGATGAATCGAAGAACCATGCGTCGTCGCGATACACTGTCTTCGACGTCGGCTTAGAACGGTCGCCCTTACGTCGCGTGTAAGTCGGCTGGATGCCAAGCTCGCGAGTGATCTCATCCAGCGGTAAATTGTCACCAAAGATGCGGAGTGACGCCCTGTAGGCGAAGTATATCGGCTCGTCGGGTTCCTCGCCGTCGATAAATCCGCGAAGGGTTTTGAAGGAATTCTTGCCGTCATGCTCGGTCATAGGCAGATAAGATGACGTTTGATGAAAAGGGTATTAATAATATTACCGTAGCGAAAAAGTAAATCTGTGTTCCTCTTACGAAGGACAATGGTCTCACAAGAAATACATGAAGCGAGAGTTGGGGCACTCTCTGTTATATCATTTATTCCGATGTCAATGCCGGAGCGTCATTGTGCGATAAGCACAGTGTAGCCGAACTTCGGCAGGGTCACGCTGCGGTTCTTCGATGACTTTTTCCCGGTGAATGCTTCACGGAACGATTTGTTGGCAAGATCGGACGGCAGGTTCAGCGCGGCGGTCTGTTCCGTATCCGAGAAATTCAGCACCACCAGTACGCGGTTCTTCCCGTCGGTACGGAGGAAGGAGTAGATCTTGCTATTGTTATCATTCTTGATGCTCGCATATGAACCGGTGGCGAGTGCCTGGTTCTTCTTCCGGACCGCATAGAGTTCTTTATAGAACGTTCTCCATTCCTTTCCCTTCTTCCAGTCGATCTCGAATTTTTCGAAGAGTCCCAGCTTGATGTCGTTGCCGGCTTCCTGTCCATTATAGAGGAGCGGCACTCCGGGGAAGGTATTCGTCAGCACGGCGGCAAGGCGCGCCCCTTCCTGACCGAACTTCGTCACATCCGGCATGTCCCACGCATTCTCGTCGTGATTGGAACTGAAGCGGAGACGGAGCGAACCTTTGGGGAAGGAGAGCGATTCGCGGATCAGGACGGAATCCATTTCGGATGCCGGTTTCTTGCCGGCGATGATGTCCGCCATGGTGTGATAGGAGTTCCAGCCGTAAGTGACATCGAATGCTTTCAGATGATGCTCGGCGTACATCCCTTCGGAGAGCATGAAGACCGGTTTGATGGAGTCGAGTGCTGCGCGCGCTTCATCCCAGAAGCTGACCGGCACCATCTCCGACACATCACAGCGGAAGCCGTCGATCCCCACATCGCGGACCCAGTACTTCAGCATCTCGATCATGTACCGGCGGAGGTTCGGATCGTCGTAGTTCAGGTCCACCACGTCCGACCAGTCCGCTACCGGAGCAATGAACTTCCCGGTGGAATCCTTCGTGAACCATTCGGGATGCTCCATGAACATGCGGCTGTCCCACGCGGTATGGTTCGCCACCAGGTCGATGACGATGCGCATGCCGAGCGCATGGGTCCGCTGCACGACCTTCTTGAAATCCTCCAGCGTTCCGAATTCCGGATTGATGCCGTAGTAATCCTTCACCGAGTACGGACTGCCGAGCGAGCCCTTCCTCTTCTCCATGCCGAGCGGATGGATCGGCATGATCCAGAGGATGTCCACGCCGAGCTCCTTCAGTTCGGGCAGACGGCGTTCGAGTGCGGCGAAATTCCCTTCGGGGGAGAAGGAGCGCGTGTAGACCTCGTAGATCACCGCGTTCTTCACCCATGCTTCGGAAGGACGAGCGTTCTCTTTGGCATACGGTGTCGGCGTCTGTGCGATCAGGATGAATGGAAGAGCGAGAGTGAGGAGGAGATGCTTCATAGGGATCCGGATAAGTGGTGGATGAATGGGTGAAAAGTAAGGAAAGAACGGGCGCAAAGCAATCAGGTGTACACGGTACTCGGCGGGCCCGGGAGCAATTTCTCCGTTCCTGATGTTATAGAATTATCTTATATTGTCGGACGCACTCTGCGCTGTTTCATTGAACAATTGTCAACGATACCGATCCCGCTCATGACCGCATCACGAACCGTTCCGATCATCATACTCGCCGCTTCGGCGCTCCTGCTTTCCTCCTGCGGTTCCAAAGCAGAGGAGGCGCCGCGCAGAGGAGCAGGGCAGGCAACACTCACCGTCAACGGCATCATCGTCCAGCCGCAGGAGCTGGAGAACGTCGTCCGCTCCTCCGGAACCGTGCTGGCATCAGAATCCGTGGACCTGGCGGCGGAAGCCGCCGGCAGGATCGAGCGGATATCGTTCCGCGAAGGGGCAAAAGTGCAGAAGGACGAGCTGCTGGTGACGATCAACGACGACGACCTGCAGGCACAGCTGAAGAAGACCAACCTGCAGATCCAATTGGCGCTGGAGCAGGAGAAACGGCAGCGGCAGCTCTTTGAGATCAACGGCATCAGCAAGGAGCAGTACGACATCGCTCTCAATCAGGTGAACACGCTCAAGGCGGACAAGGAGAACCTCGTCGCCTCCATCCGCAAACGGGAGATCCGCGCACCGTTCGAAGGACGCATCGGTCTGCGGTATGTGAGCGAAGGAAGTTATGTCTCCTCCACCACCCGCATCGCCTCCATCCAGAAGATCAGTCTGCTGAAGGTCGATTTCTCCATCCCCGAGAAGTATTCGGACAAGGTCGCGGTCGGTGATGTGGTGCAGTTCAACAGCGAGGAGACCAAGCAGCGGTTCACCGGAAAGCTGTACGCCATCGAACCGAAGATCGATGCCGCCACCCGCACATTACAGCTCCGCGCATTGTGCGACAACCGGTCGGAAACGATCTTCCCCGGTGCCTATGTGCAGATCGAACTTCAATTGAAGCGGACCGCCGATGCACTCATGGTGCCGACGCAGGCGGTCATTCCGGTGTTGAAAGGACAAACGGTCTTTGTGACCAGGAACGGCGCTGCTGTTTCCGTACCGGTGAAGACCGGTACGCGCACCGCCTCCGCCATCCAGATCCTGGAAGGGATCGCCGCAGGGGATACCGTCATCACCACCGGACTCATGCAGCTCCGTCCCGGCATGCCGGTGAAAGTGGCGGTGCAGTAGCATGAGTCTCTCGTCGCTCAGCATCGACCGGCCCGTTCTGGCGATCGTCATGTCCCTGGCGATCGTCCTCTTCGGCATCATCAGCTTCGATTTCCTCGGGGTCCGCGAATATCCCGCCATCGACCCTCCGGTGGTGAGCGTCCGCACGAGCTACGCCGGCGCGAATGCGGATGTCATCGAATCGCAGATCACCGAACCGCTGGAGAAGGCTATCAACGGCATCTCCGGTGTCCGCAACATCTCCTCCAGCAGCAGTCAGAGCGTCAGCAACATCACCGTAGAATTCAACCTGGATGCGGACCTGGAAGCGGCCGCGAACGACGTGCGGGACAAGGTCTCCGCCGCTTCGCGTCAGCTGCCGCAGGATATCGATTCGCCTCCCGTCGTCACCAAGAGCGACGCGAACTCGGATGCCATCATCTCCATGACGGTACAGAGCGATACGCGCAACCATCTGGAACTGAGCGACTTCGCGGAGAATGTCATTGCGCAGAACATGCAGACCATCCCCGGGGTCAGCTCCACGCAGATCTGGGGACAGAAACGGTACGCGATGCGTATCTGGATGAATCCGCCGAAACTCGCCGCGTACGGACTCACGCCGCTCGATGTGCGCAGCGCGTTGACGCGCGAGAACGTGGAACTCCCCTCCGGAAAGATCGCCGGGAATGCCACCGAACTTATCGTCAACACCAAAGGTCGGATGAAGACGGTGGAGGAGTTCAATAACCTCATCATCAAGTCGGACGGGACGAAGATCGTCCGTCTGAACGATATCGGCTTCGCGAACCTGGGACCGGAGAATGAAGAGACCGTCCTGAAACAATCCGGCACACCGATGGTGGCGGTGGCGATCATCCCGCAGCCGGGAAGCAACTATGTGCAGATCGCGGATGAGTTCTATAAACGGTTCGAGCAACTCAAGAAGTCGCTGCCGGAGGATATCCGGGTCGACATCGCGCTGGACAATACACGGTTCATCAAACTCTCCATCCTCGAGGTGGAAGAGACCATCCTCATTGCCGTGCTGCTCGTCATCTTCATCATCTATCTCTTCTTCCGGGACTGGCTCATTGCGATCCGTCCGCTCATCGACATTCCCGTGTCGCTCATCGGTGCCTTCTTTATCATGTATCTGATGGGCTTCTCCATCAACGTGCTGACGCTGCTCGCGATCGTCCTGGCGACCGGTCTGGTGGTGGATGACGGCATCGTGGTCACGGAGAACATCTTCAAGAAGGTGGAAGCCGGGCTGCCGCCGGTGGAAGCGGCGTACCTCGGCTCCAAAGAGATCTTCTTCGCGGTCATCTCCACTTCCGTGACGCTTGCAGCGGTCTTCCTGCCGATCATCTTCCTGCAGGGCTTCGTGGGACGCCTGTTCCGGGAGTTCGGCGTGGTCATTGCGGGCGCGGTGCTCATCTCCGCGTTCGTCTCTCTCTCGCTCACCCCCATGCTCAATGCACGGCTCATCCGGAAGAATCACAAACACAGCCGGTTCTATGATATGACGGAGCCGTTCTTCCAAAAGATGAACAACGTCTACGAGTCGATGCTGGACCGCTTCATGCAGCGGCGCTGGGTCGCCACCGCCATCGTTCTCGGTTCGCTCGTAGTGATCGTGCTGATCGGTTCACGGCTGCAGTCCGAACTGGCACCGCTCGATGACCGGAGCTTCATCCGTCTGCAGATCACCGCGCCGGAAGGGGCATCCTTCGAGTACACCGATGCGTTCATGGACAAGATCATCACCTTCGTGAATGATTCCATCCCCGAGAAGCGCATCGCGCTCAGCGTTACCGCGCCCGGGTTCAGCGGCGCCGGGGCGGTCAACACCGGCTTCGTCCGATTGATGCTCGTAGAGCCGAACGAACGGAAACGCTCGCAGCAGCAGGTGGCGGATTATATCGGCAATCGTACCCGTCCTATGACCGAGGCGCGCGTGTTCGCATTCCAGGAACAGACCATCTCAGCGGGAGGAGGCGGTTCGCGCGGCGGATTCCCCGTGCAGTACGTGCTGCAGAACCAACAGTTCGAGAAGATCCGGCAGTACGTGCCGAAGTTCATGGAGGAAGTGAACAAGAGCAGCGTGTTCATCGCTGCGGATGTGAACCTGAAGTTCAACAAGCCGCAGCTGGACCTGACCATCGACCGGGACCGTGCGCGCACACTCGGCGTCTCCGTGATCGATATCGCACAGACGCTCCAGCTCGCTTTCAGCGGCCAGCGCTTCTCGTACTTCGAAATGAACGGATTCCAGTACCAGGTGATCGGTCAGGTGAACCGTTCGGACCGGGATGAACCGTTGGATCTCACATCCATTTACGTGCGCAACAATGCGGGACAGCTCATCCAGCTGGATAATCTGGTGCAGCTGCGCGAGCAGAGCGCACCGCCGCAGCTGTAT